>JAGHSS010000355.1 GCA_018065745.1 Candidatus Neoflavobacterium equi
AAATAAGATAGGTGAATTACCGAATTATTTAAATTAATAACACTTTTGTTGTGAATACCATTAGCAAAGTTTATTTTTAAAAGGCTATTTTCATTTAGCAAACCCAAGCCAAAACCTAGTGATCCTAAGTTTTTTGTCAGATTTGTGGTGTTGTCTTTCAAATACGCAAAATCAGTTATGGTATTCATGTACAATTTATCTGACAAAATGTAGCGGTATTCTACAGATAATAAGGCAGATAAATTGGCTTGCAAGCTGTTCTCATTGTAACCTCTCAGGGAGTTGGCTCCACCAAAACGATGCAACTCATTGGCTATGTAGTTGGGGGAGTGGAGGTAAAAGTTTTCATTCTTCACATAAATTACATTCGCGTTGTTTAAGTAAAAGAGTTGTTCCAGTTTTGATTGCAGGCTGTATTGTTTCTCCTCCTGTTCTGTAGTGGTTCTCTTTCCAGTACCTAATTCAACTTGAAACACGGTTGCATCTGCGAACAAACGGTGTTTGGTGTTTCTTTTGTTGTAATAGTAGGTAAGGTTGTAAAACGTACTTTCGTAATTGGTGTATTCTCTTCCAGCCGCCGCTTGAATTTTGACAGAGGAGTTTTTGTCAGCTCCAACAAATAGCTTGGAATTGTAGCTAAAGTAATATCCCAATTTGTAGCGTTGTTTGGTGGTTTGGAAGGTGCTGTCTTGTTTGAAAATATTTAGGTCAAACACCAAGCCAACTGGGGACTTAAACAGGTAGGGGATTTCTGTAGATACATTCAGCGTGCTTTGTTTGTTGCCGTCATTGATCCAGTTCAATCTGATTTGTTCTCCTTTATTAAGGCTGTTGTTCAATACAAAGTCCAGGTTACCATTAAATTTGATATTCCCGTCTTCTGCAGTGGCAAACCCCACAAAACCGTCAAATTTGTTTATTTTAGATTTATCCAGATATACAAATGCGGTGGTTTTGTTTTGTTCTAACAAGATTTCCGGTTTTTTGGTTTGCGTGACAAACCCCAGGTTGTTGATGTCGTTTTGAAGGTTGTTGAGAAGTTCTTCATTAAAAACTTTGTTTTTGTATTTTCTCAACCAATTTTTCTTTACGTTTGCCGGGAATTTATCATACCCCATGACCGTCACTTCTTGAAGTGTTCTGAAAGTGGTTCCAATAGAAATCAAATCACAATAGAGGTTGTTCTTTATAAATTGGTGGTTTATCAATTGCAATTGGGTGGTGCTAAACCCATTTTTTTCAAGGGTGTTTGTTTTGGATTGCATATAGTCCTCCACTTCAGCCACGGGAATTTTTATGGTATCTCTTGTGGAGTTAAAGTGGTTTTTAAATTCAGGAGCGATGCCTGCAATATTTATAAAGACCCATTGGGTTTTGTTTCCCGGGTTAAAACGATATATAAAGGTAGAGTCAGAAGTTTTTAAATGTTCTGTTATGGCTGCGCCAAGATATCCAGATTTTATCAATGAGTGTAAAACATCTTGTGCTGCTTGATCAATTTGGTCTGCACTTTGGTGTTTTTTTTGATAATTGTAATTTTTAAGGACCTCTTGGTCTTGATTTTTGTCCGTCGTGATCTCAAGATATAGGCTTTGCGCCTGAGAAACACTCAGTTGCAGTAGACATAATATAAGGAGGAAAGTTTTTTTCAATTGGAATATCTTTACCTCAAATAAAGCAAAAAAAATCCTTTTAAAAAGGAGAAATTAGGATGTAATTGAAAATTAAATGATTATCGTTTGTTTTGATAATATTTATTTTTATATTTGCAACCCCTAAAAAAGGGAAATAATAACGTTAGTAATATAATTAAACATTATGCCAACAATTCAACAATTAGTAAGAACAGGGAGAACCCAGATAACTAAGAAGAGTAAATCGGCTGCTTTAGATTCTTGTCCTCAAAGAAGAGGGGTTTGTACGCGTGTTTACACTACTACACCAAAGAAACCAAACTCTGCAATGCGTAAAGTTGCGCGTGTACGTTTGACTAATGGTAATGAAGTAAATGCTTACATTCCAGGAGAAGGACACAATCTACAAGAGCACTCGATAGTATTAGTTAGAGGTGGAAGAGTAAAAGATTTACCAGGTGTACGTTACCACATTGTTCGTGGAGCGCTTGATACAGCAGGTGTAGCAGGTAGAACACAACGTAGATCTAAGTATGGAGCTAAGCGTCCAAAACCAGGACAAGCACCAGCACCTACAGGTAAGAAAAAGTAATTAAGAAACTCTTTTAAAGAAAAGACATGAGAAAAAGACAGGCCAAAAAAAGACCTCTTTTACCAGATCCTAAGTTCAACGACCAATTAGTTACACGTTTTGTAAATAACTTAATGTGGGACGGTAAAAAATCTACAGCGTTTAAAGTATTTTATGATGCTTTAGAGATCGTAGAAACAAAAAAGCAAGATGCTGAAAAATCTTCATTGGAGATTTGGAAAGATGCTTTAACAAATGTTATGCCTCACGTGGAGGTAAGATCTAGACGTGTAGGAGGAGCTACGTTCCAAATTCCTATGCAAATTCGTCCTGATAGAAAAATTTCTATGGCGATGAAATGGATGATACTTTATGCTAGAAGAAGAAATGAGAAATCTATGGCTGGACGTTTAGCTTCTGAAATCTTGGCTGCTGCTAAGGAAGAAGGTGCTGCTGTTAAGAAAAGAATGGATACTCACAAAATGGCTGAAGCTAACAAAGCATTCTCTCACTTTAGATTTTAATCATAGGAAATGGCTAGAGATTTATTATACACTAGAAACATTGGGATTGCTGCTCACATTGATGCTGGTAAAACAACAACAACAGAGCGTATCCTTTTCTATACAGGTAAGAACCACAAAGTTGGTGAAGTTCACGATGGTGCATCAACGATGGACTGGATGGAGCAAGAGGCTGAAAGAGGTATTACTATTACTTCAGCTGCAACAACTTGTACATGGAACTTCCCTACAGACCAAGGTAAAAAATTACCTGAGTCAATGGAATACCATTTCAACATCATCGATACTCCAGGACACGTTGACTTTACAGTAGAGGTTAACCGTTCATTGCGTGTATTAGATGGATTAGTTTTCTTGTTTTCTGCAGTTGATGGTGTTGAGCCACAATCTGAGACAAACTGGAGACTTGCTGACAACTACAAAGTTCCACGTATGGGATTTGTTAACAAGATGGACCGTCAAGGTGCTAACTTCTTAAAAGTGTGTCAACAAGTTAAAGACATGTTGAAATCAAATGCGGTGCCAATCGTTTTACCAATTGGTGAAGAAAGTGATTTCAGAGGAGTAGTTGACTTAGTTAAGAACCGTGCTATTGTATGGCATGATGAGAACAATGGAGCTACATTTGACATCGTTGAGATTCCTGCTGACATGGTTGACGAAGTAAAACAATACAGAGGTCAATTAATTGAAGAGGTTGCTGCATATGATGAGAATTTGTTAGAGAAATACATGACAGATGAGGAGTCGTTATCTGAAGAAGAAATTCACCGTGCATTGCGCGCTGCTACTTTGGATATGTCTATCATTCCAATGACATGTGGTTCATCTTTCAAAAACAAAGGAGTTCAATTCATGTTGGATGCTGTTTGTCGTTACTTACCTTCTCCAATGGACAAGGAAGCAATTGAAGGAACAAATCCAGATACAGACTTACCTATTACACGTAAGCCTTCTGTGAATGATCCATTTGCTGCATTAGCGTTTAAAATTGCTACTGACCCATTCGTAGGTCGTTTAGCTTTCTTCCGTGCTTATTCAGGTCGTTTGGATGCAGGTTCTTATGTATTTAATGCGCGTTCAGGAAACAAAGAGCGTATTTCTCGTATTTACCAAATGCACGCAAACAAACAAAACCCAATTGAATATATTGAAGCTGGGGATATTGGAGCAGCAGTAGGGTTTAAAGACATCAAAACAGGGGATACTTTGTGTGATGAGAAACACCCAATTGTATTGGAGTCTATGGACTTCCCAGATCCAGTAATTGGTATCGCTATTGAGCCTAAAACTAAGGCAGACGTTGACAAGATGGGTATGGCTTTAGCTAAATTAGCTGAAGAGGATCCAACTTTCACAGTACGTACTGACCAAGCTTCAGGACAAACAATTATCTCAGGAATGGGAGAGTTGCACTTAGATATTATTGTTGACCGTATGAGACGTGAGTTCAAGGTTGAAGTAAATCAAGGTGAGCCACAAGTTGAGTACAAAGAGTCTTTCACAAGATTTGCAGACCACAGAGAAACTTACAAAAAGCAATCTGGAGGACGTGGTAAATTTGGAGATATCGTATTCAAAATTGGACCTGCTGACGAAGTTGACGGTAAGCCATTTGTTGGATTACAGTTCGTTAATGAAGTTAAAGGTGGTAACGTACCAAAAGAATATATTCCTGCAGTAGAAAAAGGATTTAAAGAAGCGATGAAACGTGGACCTTTAGCCGGATTCGAAATGGACAGTTTAAAAGTTACTTTAACAGACGGATCATTCCACCCTGTGGATTCAGATGCATTATCATTTGAATTGGCAGCTAAAATGGGATACAAAGAGTCTGCGAAAGCTGCTGGAGCTGTTATCTTAGAGCCTATCATGAAATTAGAGGTATTAACTCCAGAAGAAAATATGGGGGATATCGTTGGTGACTTAAACCGTCGTAGAGGTCAAATCAATGCGATGGATGATAGAAATGGAGCAAAAGTTGTTAAAGCTTCTGTGCCGTTATCTGAAATGTTTGGATATGTAACTACATTGAGAACATTATCATCAGGTCGTGCAACTTCTACAATGGAGTTTTCACACTACGAACAAACGCCTTCTAGTATTCAAGAAGATGTAATTAAAAAAGCTAAAGGAAACGCTTAATTTTTAAGGAAATGAGTCAAAAAATCAGAATAAAATTAAAATCTTACGATCACATGTTGGTTGATAAATCAGCAGAGAAGATTGTAAAAACTGTAAAAAGCACTGGAGCTGTGGTAACTGGACCTATTCCATTACCTACTCACAAAAAGATTTTCACTGTATTGCGTTCTCCACACGTAAACAAAAAATCTAGAGAGCAGTTTGAAGTTAGCTCTTATAAAAGATTATTAGATATTTATTCATCATCTTCTAAAACTATTGATGCTTTAATGAAATTAGAGTTACCAAGTGGTGTAGAAG
>JAGHSS010000074.1 GCA_018065745.1 Candidatus Neoflavobacterium equi
TATAATATCTTTGCTAAAAAATACGATATGAAATTTAATACGAAAACAATACACGGTGGGCAAAAACACGACCCAAGTACGGGCGCTGTAATGCCTCCAATCTACCAAACATCAACATTTGCTCAAAAGAGTCCAGGTCAACACCAAGGGTATGAATACTCTCGTGGTGAAAACCCAACACGTTCCGCTTTAGAAAATGCTTTGGCTAGTATTGAAGGTGGAGTTGCAGGGTTTGCTTTTGGTTCAGGTTTAGCTGCTATTGATGGAGTTTTAAAATTATTTGCTCCTGGTGATGAGATTATCGCAATGGATGATTTGTATGGTGGGTCATACAGATTGTTTACCAGAGTGTATCAAAAATATGGTTTAGTATTTCATTTTGTAGACATGACTAATGTAGATGCAGTCTTGGAAAAAATGAACGATAAAACCAAAATGATTTGGATTGAAACGCCTACTAATCCTTTGATGAAGGTTGTTGATATTGAAGCGGTAGCTACAAAGACAAAAGCAATTAATCCGGAAGTTTTTGTTGCTGTTGACAATACTTTCGCATCTCCATATTTACAGAGACCAATTGAGTTGGGAGCAGACATCGTGATGCATTCAGCTACTAAATATTTGGGTGGACACTCTGATTTAGTTGCAGGAGCAATTGTTGTTAACTCACAACAACTTGCAAAAGACGTCCACTTTAACCTTTTTGCTACAGGTGGTATTTTAGGACCTCAAGATTCTTATTTAGTACTTAGAGGTATTAAAACGCTTGCAGTAAGAATGGACAGACATTGTGCAAACGGAATTAAAGTTGCAGAATTTTTAGATGCACATCCAAAGGTTGATCAGGTGTATTACCCTGGATTGCCATCACATCCACAACATGAGATTGCTAAAAAGCAAATGAAAGACTTTGGAGGAATGGTTACATTTACTTTAAAGTCAGCTAAGAAAGAAGATGCGTTTACCATTTTAGAAAACTTACATGTCTTTACATTGGCAGAGAGTTTGGGTGGAGTGGAGTCATTGGCTAACCATCCAGCAACCATGACGCATGCATCAATTCCAGCAGACAAAAGAGCTGAGATTGGAATCACTGATGATTTAATCCGCTTAAGTGTAGGTATTGAAGATATTGAAGATCTGATTGAAGATTTAAAACAAACTCTAGACAGAGTATAAGCATAAAAAAAAGCCTCAAGTTTTACTTGAGGCTTTTTTATTATAGGATATTGATTAATCTAAATAGTAAATATAACCTACATTCAACCACATATTCCAATCGTTTGCTTTGTTTTCAGGATAGATTCTTGAATCTGGATTCATACCGTCAACCCAGTTTGAGAAGTAGTATTGCCAACGCAAGTCAATCATTAAATCTGATAATTCAGTAAGTTTATAACGTGTTCCAATACTTCCAACAACAGAGAATGTTGTTCCGTCGTCATTAGACAAACCACCAATGTATTTTGTAGGTAAAACTCCCGGTTGAGTTAATGGACCCAAGTCTGATTCTACTTTTGGTTTGAAGTAACTGTATTGAACACCACCACTAACAAATGGTGCGAATTTTCCAATACTTGCAGCAAAATCACGAATGCTCAATGGGAAATATTCCAACTGTACCCCAATATTGGTAACAGATGTACTTCCGTGCATCGCACGCAATTGATTTGCCATTACAGATTGTTTGCTTTCATCCACCCACTTACCAAAATGATTAAGCTTTGTCTTGTTCCAAGATAACTCAGATCTTAACTTAAAGTGATCATTAAAATAAGTTTCAGGAGAGTAACAGTTACAATCCGCTCTATAAGAGAAGTTTAAGTAGTGAATTAAACCAATCCCAAATCCTGTGTTTCCAGAATTTGTATCAAAATCATGTCGCTCTCCATAATCTGATTGAAAGGCGACTGGTCCTGCAATTATTCCGATCTCATGGGAGAACCCAAACTGAGCCTGCATATTAAATGTAGAACTCGCTGCTAATAGTATGAGAAATAAAAGTTTTTTCGACATCTTTTACTGAATTTAGTCTATTTCTATCCACAAATATATAAAAACATATCCGATTTTTTTAACAAATAATTAAAATATCCTAAG
>JAGHSS010000238.1 GCA_018065745.1 Candidatus Neoflavobacterium equi
TAACAATATTTTCAAAATATCGCTGTTATCGTTAAAAAGGAATCAGATGAAATTGACCGATTTAGTCCCAGCAAAACTGGCTGGAAATTCAATGGAAAATAAAATAGCCCTCGTTTCAGCAGGGGCAGCAGCCGGGATTGCCGTGAGTAGGGCGACAAACAACAACCAGAAAACTGGAGCCATTATTGGTGCAGGGTTGTGCTTGCTTGCAGTGGCCCTTTTAAAAAAGAAATAATTTTTTAGGTTTGGTTAAAGTTATAAAATTTGTTTGTTTGAGAACCCACCGCAAGGTGGGTTCTTTTTTTTTGTAGTTTTTGGTTTTATTGTATCTAAATCTTTTAAAAATCTATATTTTAGCATAAATCAAAAAAACAGTAGTGTCACAACAAATTAAAAATTCAGATCAGAAAGAATTAAAGCGCGGTTTGTCAAACAGACACATCCAATTGATCGCTTTGGGAGGTGCCATTGGTACCGGTTTATTTTTAGGAATTGGTCCAGCAGCTGTATTGGCAGGTCCGTCCGTGATATTGGGGTATGCCGTTGCAGGTATTATCGCATTTTTTATCATGAGACAGCTTGGTGAAATGGTGGTTGCAGAGCCGGTTTCAGGTAGCTTTGCCACTTTGCCTATAAATATTGGGGGGCTTTTGCGGGATATGCTTCTGGTTGGAATTATTGGATTTTGTATATTTTAGTGAGCATGTCAGAATTGACCGCTATTGGAATTTATATCAATTTTTGGTGGCCTGAAATACCACTTTGGGCATCCAGTTTGTTCTTCTTTTTGATGATTAACGCCTTGAATTTGGGTTCTGTAAAATTGTTTGGAGAAGCTGAATTTTGGTTCTCTATCATAAAAGTTATAGCCATCATATCTATGATACTTTTTGGCACCTATTTGTTGGTTTCAGGTACAGGTGGAGACTCTGCAACCGTGTCAAATTTATGGAATAACCAAGGGTTTATGCCCAAGGGATTACTGAATGATACCGGTTCTGGATTCCAAGGGTTGTTAGCCGCAATGGCGCTCATCATGTTCTCATTTGGTGGTTTGGAGTTGATTGGAATTACAGCAGCAGAAGCTGAAAATCCCGAAAAAAACATTCCAAAAGCAACCAATCAAGTGATCTATAGAATTTTGATATTTTATGTTGGAGCCTTGGTCATCTTGTTCTCCCTTTCACCTTGGGAAACCATTACTGTTGAAACCAGTCCTTTTGTAACGGTTTTCAAAAACATTGAAGGTTTGGAGGTAAATCTGTTTGGATCTGTAGTTTCTTTTTCAAATATCATTGCAAATGCTTTGAACGTAATTGTATTAACAGCAGCATTATCTGTATACAATTCAAGTGTTTATAGCAATAGTAGAATGTTATATGGTTTGGCTGCTCAAGGAAATGCACCTGCTTTTTTAAACAAATTAAGCAAAAATCAAGTTCCTGTGCGCGCCATTATGGTGTCTGCATGTTTTGCCGCAATCTGTATTGTCATTAACAAGTTGATTCCTGAAGAAGCCTTTTCAATTTTAATGTATTTAGTAGTTTCATCTTTAGTTATTAACTGGATGATGATTTCTATTACCCATTTGAAATTTAAAAACGCAAAAATTAAAGCGGGAGAAAAAACTTCGTTTCCATCCTTTCTTTACCCCGTTTCAAATTACATCTGTATGGTGTTTTTACTGTGTATTTTGGGCATCATGTGGATCACCGGTTTCAAGATCTCAGTTGAATTAATTCCCATCTGGTTGTGCTTGCTTTACATAAGTTATTTGGTGGTGAAGGCAAATAAAAATAAAAAACAATAAGTTGTAATTTTTGGGCGTTTCCTTCAAATAAATTTGAAGGTCGGGCTTTGCGTTCCAATCTTTCCTTTGGCAGGGCCAAAGGAAAGGATTTCCACTGCAATCCCTAACGCGTGTAATCCAAAAAAAATACAATTTACAATACAAGAGGACAACATGACAATGTTGTCCTCTTCTCTTTATATATGAAAAAATTCTTACTATTTTTCTTTTTACATTTCTCAGTATTTCTTGCTGGGCAAACCAAATTTCAGGTGGTTGATGTAACCACTTTACAACCCTTGCCCTATGTGCTGGTGTACAATGAACGTGTGATGCTTCATTCTGACGACGCTGGTTTCTTTGTTTTGCCAAAGGAAGGCCTTGGTGGAGCATTTAATTTTGAAGCATTGGGATATGAAAAACACCGTCTTTCATCTCTTGAAAATACCAAGACCATCTATTTGCAGGCCTCTGTTCAGTATTTGCCAGAGATGGTTATCAAACCGCGCTATAGAACGCTTTTCATCATCCAAGACAAATTTGTTAAGCAGGAAGCTTCCTATTCTTTTGGGGTGGGTTCTGTACATGGAAAAGCGTGGTTAAAAGCAAAGTATTTCAAATACCTGCCAGAAATACATTCCAAAACAGGTTATATTAAAAGTGTAAAAATTTTGACAAGGAGTGCGTTGCGCGGCGCAACCTTTAATATCAGGTTTTATGCAGCGACAAAATATGGTGAGATTGGGGATTTGTTGTATGACAAGCCGCTTCTTGGGGTTTCCAAAAAAGGAGTTAAAACAACGGTGATAGATACAGATCAATTGGACATATCCTTTCCAGAAACCGGATTGTTTGTCGTGTTTGAATGGTTGCTGTTGGAAAAGAATAAAGTGTATGAGGTGAATGAGAAACAGCCAGAGCGCAATTTTTATTACCAACCTTTCTTGATGTCAGCACAAACAGATAAGAGCAGGTATGCATGGAATAAATATCCTGATGCAGATTGGAGTAGAGACGGTAGTTTAAATTCCTTTAAAATGTCACAAAACGTAGTTTTTCCCATGTATCTCATCTCGCTTGAGCTATCCAATTAAAACCCGTTTAGGAGATCACAATTAGATGAAGAGCGCGTTCATATTAAAATGGCAAATAATATATTAAGATGTACTTCAATAAAAAAGGGTGTATTTCATTTGAAATACACCCTTTATCAATTTTATGTAAGATGGTAATTAACCAATAGTTGCTCCGTTTTTAACGCCTGCAGCATCTGGATTTACAAAGACCAATTTTCCTTCTGCATTTTCAGTCAACAAAAGCATTCCTTCACTTTCAACACCTCTTAATTTTCTTGGTGCTAAATTGATCAAAACGGTTACTTGTTTTCCAATAACTTCTTCTGGAGTAAAGTGTTCAGCAATACCAGAAACAATTGTTCTAACGTCCAAACCAGTATCTACTTTTAAAACCAGTAGTTTGTTTGCTTTTGGCATTTTTTCTGCCTCAATGATGGTTCCAACTCTCAAGTCAATTTTGGCAAAATCTTCAAATTGTGCCGTTTCTTTTTGAGCTTCAACAACCTTTGCTTCTGCAGCGTTAGCTGTTTTTGTAGCCTCCAAACGATCCACTTGTTTTTGAATTTCCTCATCCTCAATTTTAGCAAACAACAACTGTGCTTCTCCAATTTGATGTCCAGCTGGAATCAAATCTGAAGTAGTTGAAAGTGTCGCCCAATCAATAGGTGTGTTTAAATTCAAAATATTGCTCAATTTTGTAGCAGTAAATGGCAAGAACGGTTCAGCAAGTGTAGTCAAAGCAGCTGCAATTTGAAGCGCAACATACATCTGTGTTTTTACGCGTTCTTCATCTGTTTTGATTAATTTCCAAGGCTCTTCATCAGCTAAGTATTTATTACCTAGACGTGCCACATTCATCATTTCACCCAAGGCTTCTCTGAATCTGTAACGCTCAATTGAACTTGAGATAACAGCAGGATATGCTTTTAATTCAGCCAAAACTTGTTGGTCAATTTCAGAAAGCGCATTTGGTGTTGGAATAATTCCATTGTAGTATTTGTTTGTCAATACCACCACACGGTTGATGAAGTTACCAAAGATGGCAACCAATTCATTGTTATTTCTAGCTTGGAAATCTTTCCAAGTGAAGTCATTGTCTTTTGTTTCAGGAGCGTTTGATGTCAATGCATAACGCAATACATCTTGCTTTTCTGGGAAGTCTACCAAATATTCATTTAACCAAACCGCCCAGTTTTTAGACGTGGAAAGTTTGTTACCTTCCAAGTTTAAAAATTCATTAGCAGGTACGTTTTCTGGTAAAATATAACTTCCTTCAGCTTTCAACATGGCAGGGAAAATGATGCAGTGGAAAACAATATTATCCTTACCAATGAAATGCACCAATTTGGTGTCTTGGTCTTTCCAATAAGGTTCCCAGTCTTTACCTTCTCTTGCAGCCCATTCTTTTGTTGATGAGATGTATCCAATTGGAGCATCAAACCAAACGTATAATTTTTTTCCTTCAGCACCTTCAACAGGAACATCAATTCCCCAGTCCAAATCTCTGGTTACTGCACGCGGTTTTAAACCGTCATCCAACCACGATTTTACTTGACCAAAAACATTTGGTTTCCAATCGTTTTTGTGACCTTCCAAGATCCATTCTCTCAAGAATGTATCGTATTGATCCAATGGTAAGAACCAGTGTTTCGTTGATTTTAAAATTGGGGTAGAACCAGTAATGGTTGATTTTGGATTGATCAAATCTGTAGCGTTCAATGAAGAACCACATTTTTCACATTGATCTCCATAAGCTTCTTCATTGCTACATTTTGGGCACGTACCTTTTACAAAACGGTCTGCCAAAAATTGGTCTGCTTCAGCATCATATAATTGATCTGTAACTTCTTCAATGAATTTTCCTTCTTCGTATAGCTTTTTAAAAAATTCTGAAGCAGTATCGTGGTGAATCTTAGCCGATGTTCTTGAATAATTGTCAAATGAAATCCCAAACTCAGCAAAAGAATCTTTGATAATGGTGTTGTACTTATCAATCACCTCTTGTGGGGTGATGCCTTCCTTCTTAGCTTTCATTGAAATAGCCACACCATGTTCATCACTTCCACATATAAAAGCAACATCTCTGTGTTGTTGACGTAAAAAACGAGCATAAATATCAGCAGGTACATATACCCCAGCCAAGTGCCCAATGTGAATAGGACCGTTGGTGTATGGCAAAGCTGCTGTAATGGTGTATCTTTTAGGATTTTGTATCATTTTATAGTATTCATTTATAACATGCAAAAATACATAAGAAATTTTTATTTTCACCCTATTACATACATTTATAATTTTTTATGGTACAATGTGTACAAAAAAAAAGCACGAACATTTGTTCGTGCTTTTATATGGTTGTATTTTAACTTGTTATGGCAATGGTTGTCCCACTTGAATATCACAACGGTGTCCCGTTTGACCGTGTGC
>JAGHSS010000352.1 GCA_018065745.1 Candidatus Neoflavobacterium equi
GTTTATTAATTTGTATAATTACAAAAATCTAATGTTTTCTGAGTTGGTTTGATTTGCTTAAATTCAGTATGCGCTACAAGGCTAATAATGATATCAGCAGCTTCTAACGCTTGGTTTAAGGATACCAAATTAAATTTATTGTGTTCTGTAATGTTGGGCTCAACAACCATAACATTAGGGTATGATTCATTTAAAGACTGCGCAACATAAACCGCTGGACTTTCTCTAAGGTCATCAATATTTGGTTTAAAAGCCAAACCTAAACACGCGATAATTGGCTTTCTTTTATGTTCTAATTCAAATTCAAGAATGGCGTTTTTACATTTTTCAATAACCCATTCTGTTTTAAAATTATTAATCTCTCTAGCTGCTCTAATAATTTTTGCTTCTTTTGGAAAAGCAGATACAATAAACCAAGGATCTACTGCAATACAATGTCCTCCTACTCCAGTTCCTGGTTGTAGGATTTGAACTCTTGGGTGCTTATTTGCCAAGTTAATCAAATCCCATACATCAATATTTGCACGATCACAAATCATAGATAATTCATTGGCAAACGCAATCTGTACGTCTCTAGATGAATTTTCAACCAGCTTACATAATTCTGCTGTCTGCGCATTGGTTGGATGCAGTTGTCCTTTGACAAAGTTTTGGTAAAAACTAATGGCTTTAAGGGTTGATTCCTCATTGATACCACCAATCACTCGATCGTTGTTTTGCAATTCATGCAACACATTTCCCGGTAATACTCTTTCAGGGCAATAGGCCATAAAGAATTTGTTTTCAAGTTCTGGTCTAAGCTTGCAAAGAATGTCATAAACTTCAGCTGTAGTTCCTACAGGACTTGTTGATTCAATAATAATCAAATCCCCAGCCTGTAATACAGGTGAAATCATTTCAGCTGCTGCAATTACATATTTTAAATCTGGCGCTAAATTTTCCTTGAATGGCGTTGGCACAGCAATCAAATATGTTTCTGTATGTTCAACGTGCGTTGCTGCCTTTAGATATCCTGCAGACACAACTTCTTGAACTAAAGATTCAAGTCCAGGTTCAACAATGTGAATTTCACCTCTATTAATTTTTTCAACTACATTTTTGTTGATATCAACTCCCTTTACATTGATTGATTTTGATGCCATTAAAGCTGCTGTTGGCAAACCTATATAACCCAATCCAATCATGGATACGTTTAAAGTATTCATTTATAATTTTTTAATGAAATTTAATATTTTTTCAATTGCCTTACCATCTCCATACGGATTATGTAACAAACTCATTTTCAAATACAAATCCGGATGGTCTATAAGATTTTGAGTTTGCTTTACAATTTCTGCTTTTTCAGAACCTACTAACAAGACTGTACCTGCTTCAACTGCCTCTGGACGCTCTGTAGTATCACGCATAACCAAAACTGGTTTCCCCAAACTTGGAGCTTCTTCTTGAACACCTCCAGAATCTGTTATGATTATTTTTGATTGATTCATCAACCATACAAAAGCTGGATATGCCTGTGGTTCAATTAATCTAATATTTGAAATCCCCTCCAATATATCAAAAACAGGTTTTCTTACATTAGGATTTAGATGCACTGGATATACAATTGTATACGAAGGATTATTTAAAGCAATCTCCTTTAATGCTTCACAAATATTTAAAAAACCTTGACCGTGGTTTTCACGACGGTGACCGGTTACTAAAATCATATTTTGAACACCGCCAAATTCTGTTTTCAAGGATTCAATTTCTGGATACGAATTTGAATCGATCAACGCAACACTTTCCAAAAGTGCATCAATAACGGTATTCCCCGTGATTACAATAGACTCTGGAAGTACACCTTCTCTCAATAAATTCTGTTCTGAAGTCGTTGTTGGTGCAAAATGGTAACTACAAATTGCTGATGTTATCTTTCTGTTTGCTTCTTCAGGAAACGGAGCATACAAATCATGTGTTCTTAATCCAGCTTCAATATGACAAATTTTAGAGCCGTGATAAAAAGAAGCAATAGAAGCTGCCATTGTCGTTGTCGTGTCTCCATGAACAAATACATAGTCAGGTCCAAAATCCTCTAATACAGCCTTCATTTCTGTAATGATTAATGAAGTTAAAGAATACAATGTTTGATTAGACACCATCAAGTTTAAATCGTAATCAGGCTTGATATCAAAAAAATGTAAAACTTGATCCAACATTTCTCTGTGTTGTCCTGTTACACATACTCTTGTTTCAAAACCTTCTTGATTTTTAAAAGCCTTTACTAATGGCGCCATTTTTATAGCTTCAGGTCTTGTGCCAAATACAATCAGAATTTTCTTAGTCATAAAAAGGGATATTATCTGTTTAAACAGTCAAACTGCTCTTTAAATTTTTTATTTGACAACACGCTGTATAAAGGACGTATTGCAGGTGTGGGATATGATACTGATGGAATCGCTTGCACGTCTATATCAATACCGTTTGTGGAAAATATAGACTTTGCAAAATCATACCAAGAACATACAACATCACCCGTTATGTGATAAATACCAAAATTAGATGTATCGTGATCAATTACACAAAGTAATTTCTTAGCTAAGTCTACAGCATGTGTTGGACAGCCAATTTGATCTGAAACAACTTTTAAGGAGGTATGCGTCTTGGCTAAGTGCAACATTGTTTTGTAAAAATTAGAACCATAATCTGAATACACCCAAGAAGTTCTTATGATGTAATGCGATTTTAGATTTTGTACAATTTCCTGTTCCCCTTTCCATTTGGTCCAACCGTAATAATTTATTGGATTAGGAACGTCTTCTTCAACATATCCCAAACAATCATCAGACGTTTTCACGCCATCGAATACAAAATCTGTCGACAAATGTAAAAGTACAACACCGTGAACTTCACAAAGCTGAGACAAATTTTTTGCTCCAGTTACATTGATTAAATAAGCTTTATCTCTATCTGATTCTGCAGCATCTACAGCCGTGTAAGCTGCAGCATTAATACAGTAATCAGGTTTGTGTTTCAAGAATTCATCCGCAATTGATTGCGGTATAGTCACATCCAATTGTGCTGAATCACAGAATATAAATTTGTGCTCAGGATAAATGGATTCAATTGACTTTAGTGCTTGGCCAAGCTGACCATTAGCACCAGTTACCAGTATTACCATATTGGTAGTGCATTTGCTAATGAAGGCAAAATTTCATCTTTTTCAGAAACTAAGAAAGGGCCCTCATTAAAATTCCAATCAATATTCAGTTTTGGGTCGCTGTACAAAATACCCGCTTCAGATTCTTTATTGTAAAAGTTATCACATTTATAGAAAAACGAAGCCGTATTTGAGCGCACTAGAAATCCATGTGCAAAACCTCTTGGTATGTACAACTGTAGCTGATTTTCTTCTGTTAACTCTACCGCTAAATGTTGTCCAAAAGTTGGGGATTCCGGTCTGATGTCAATAACAACATCCAAGACAGCCCCAGACAATACTCTTACAAGTTTTGCTTGCGCAAATTCATTTCTTTGATAATGAAATCCTCTCAAAACCCCTTTAGATGAAAAAGATTGATTGTCTTGTACAAAATTTACTTCCTCACCAACCCCTTCATTAAACACCTTTTGATTAAAACTTTCAAAAAAATAGCCTCGAGTATCTTGAAATACTCGAGGTTCTATAATATAACACCCTTTTAGATGTGTTTCTGTAAACTTCATTTTTTTTATATTACATGTAATAACTGCTTTCCATAACCTCCTTTAATCAAAGGTTCAGCAAGTTTCTCATATTGAGCTCTGTCAATAAAATTCATTTTGTAAGCAGCTTCTTCAATTGCACCTATAAGAAGACCTTGACGCTCTTCAACAACCTGTACAAATTGACTTGCTTGATTCAATGATTGAAAGGTACCTGTGTCCAACCAAGCGGTACCGCGGTCCAAAATGGATACTTTCAATTTTCCTCTTTCCAAATATACCCTGTTGATATCTGTAATTTCTAATTCCCCCCTATTGGAAGGTTTTATTTCTGAGGCAATTTGAACAACATCGTTGTCATAAAAATAAATACCTGGAACAGCAAAATTAGATTTTGGATGAATTGGCTTTTCCTCAATAGAAATAGCCTTCCCATTTTCATTAAACTCAACAACGCCATAACGCTCTGGATCATGTACGTGATATGCATATATGATACCTCCATCTGGATTGTTATTTGATTTTAGAAGTTCTGCTAATCCCGTTCCATAGAATATATTATCTCCCAATACCAAGGCAACCTTATCAGATCCAATAAAATCTTTTCCAATAATAAAGGCCTCTGCAAGTCCATTTGGTTCAGCTTGAACAGCATATTCAAATCTACACCCTAAAGAGGAACCATCCCCTAAAAGTTTTTGAAATAAAGGCAAATCATGCGGTGTTGATATAATAAGTATTTCACTTATACCCGCCCACATCAAAGTGGATAAGGGATAATATATCATCGGTTTATTATAAATCGGCATCAATTGTTTACTAACTGCAAGAGTTAGTGGATGTAACCTTGTGCCAGATCCACCAGCAAGAATTATTCCTTTCATCAATTATATTGTTTTTGACAACGTTTGTTTTTTGTATTTGTCCAAATACCAAGATAAGGTTTTTCTCAACCCAGTTTCAAAATTTTCATCTGCTATCCAACCCAGCTCATTTTCCAACTTGGATGCATCAATTGCATAGCGTTGGTCGTGACCAGGACGATCAGCTACATAAGTAATTAAACTGTTGTAGTCAAAATTAGATACCGGCAACATTTCATTTAGTAAAGAACAGATGGTCTCTGCAATATAGATGTTAGTGCGTTCATTTTTGCCACCTATATTATAGGTTTCACCAACTTTACCACTTTTGAAAACCAAATCAATCCCTTTACAATGGTCCATTACATACAGCCAATCTCTCACATTTGTCCCCGTTCCATAAATGGGAATAGGTTCTTTTAAGACACATTTTCTGATGATGGTTGGAATCAATTTTTCATCGTGCTGTTTTGGACCGTAATTGTTTGAACAATTGGTTGTTTTCACCTGCATACCATATGTGTGGTAGTAACTGCGTACCAAAAGATCTGAAGCAGCCTTTGAAGCAGAATACGGACTGTTTGGTGCATAAGGTGTACTTTCTGTAAACAACCCCTCACTACCCAATGTTCCATATACCTCATCTGTAGATATGTGATGAAACACGGAGTTTTTATACTCAAAATTAAAAACATTCGGTGCAGACATCCATAGATTTCTTGCAGCATCTAACAAATTAAAAGTCCCGTTTATATTCGTTTTTACAAAAGCCGCTGGTCCTGTGATGGAATTGTCCACATGACTCTCTGCAGCAAAATGAATAACATCTGTAAACTGATGGGCTTCAAAAATTGAATTTACAAAATCCCTATCTGAAATATCACCCTGTATGAATTGGTAATTTGATTGACTGCTTATGCTATCTAAATTTTCAAGATCCCCAGCATAAGTAAGTGCATCTAAATTAAACACCATATCATTTGGATATTTCTCCAAAAAATAAGGTATGAAGTTAGAACCAATAAATCCAGCACCACCTGTAATTAATATTTTTTTCATTAGAATGAAGTTTTAGCGTTGTATTTTTTATAAAAACCTACAATAGCTTTAAAAAATATAAATAAGAAAATAAAAACCAATGGATAGATTAAACTCTTATTC
>JAGHSS010000205.1 GCA_018065745.1 Candidatus Neoflavobacterium equi
GTCAATACTATTGCTATTTATGTTAACTAATTGCTCTAGTGATAATAATATTAACACAAAAAACCCATATTTACCTGATTATAGTGTAAATCTGGTATTGAACTTAAATTTACCTGCATACGTCAACCTCCAATACCCAAGTAATGCGGTTTATGTAAACCAAGCCGGAGCTGGAATTAGAGGAATCATTGTTTTCAACGCCGGATCATATTACAAGGCATTTGATGCTGCTTGCCCAAATCAAGCATTGAGCAATTGCTCCACGATGACCATAAATGGCATCAAAGCCAAATGTCCATGTGATGATAAAGAATACAGTTTATTCACGGGACTTGGAGATGCAGAGTACCCAATGAAAGAATACAGAGTAGAAGCAACTGGCAATCAATTGCGCATCTACAACTAATACAAAAGCCCCAAAGAAAACTCTTTGGTGCTTTTTTTATGTTTTAAAAATTGAATGTCACGCCACCCAACATATTGAAAGTCGCCTGAGGATAATAGCCCACGCCTTCCATTGTTTTTACAGCATTAGGTTGTGTCCAATTGTCGTCATAAGTATAGTAAAACCCATTTGAATTGTATTTGACATCAAAGATGTTATTCAACAAAAGGGAGAACACAATGGATTTGATCAATCTTTTACAAGGCAATGTATAGTTGAAACTGATGTCATTGGTGTAATAACTGTCCAATTTTGAAACGGCAGCATCTGTATTTCCCATGAATTGAGAACCAACAAATTTGGTCAACAGGGAGATATTCATTCCCTGAACCGGGATGTACATCAGGGTGTTAGACGCAATCACAGCAGGTGAAAAAGCAATGGAAGTGTTTCCCAAATCTTGAATTGCACCGTCAATAGCAGCTTTAAAATTCACGTTCTTATTTGAGCTCAAGGTGATGTTTGGATTCCAAAACACTTTTGGCAATAACGGCACAACAGCATCCAACTCAATTCCCAACCTGTAACTATCTCCAGAGTTTTCACGCAAGGGCGCACCAACATCACTCATTGCACCAGTCAAAACCAACTGATCCTTATACCTCATATAATACACATTGACATTGTATTTGGAACGGTCTGAAGCATAGCGCCAACCCAATTCAAAGTCGTTGAGGACTTCTGGTTTTGGACTTCCATTTTCATAATCCGTTCTGTTGGGTTCCCTTTGGCCTTTGGCGTATGAAAAATACAAGGCACTATTCAAATCCATTTGATAATTTAAACCCGCTTTTGGATTTAAAAAATGAAAGGTATCCTGAACCAAACCTGTATTTAAACCATTGGCATCATAAGATACATATCTGTATTGTAAATCTCCATACAAGCTCAACTTATCGTGAATTTGGTAATTAATTTTCACAAAAGAATTCACATCGTTTTTGACAGAGGTATCAAAATAGTATTGTTGGTTAGGTTCCGTTAAAACCGCTTCCTTACTCCACTTAACTTGACCGTAGTGATCCCCTTCATAACGGTTTGCAGCACCACCAAAAACTAAATCCACTTTTTTGGATTGGTAATTTCCAGAAAAAGTCAGTCCATAAAAGTGATTGTCCAAAAATTTCAAACGCACCAAATCAGTTCTTGAAACCTCTTGACCATCAACCACGATGTGAGCAATATCATATTCAGAAAGTTTGGCATTGGCTTTGTAATTTTCATAGAAACCAAAACCTTTGGTATAGTGAAAAGCTAAGTTGGTAGAAAACACCCCAGCATCACCAGACGTCCACTTTTGATTCCAATGCAACTGATAGTGATCTTGTTTGTAGTTATCTGTTTCATTGGCATAAAACTTTTGATTGCCGTCAGCATCATAATACAAACCAGCTGTATTGAATGTTCTGTTGTGTAGTAACATTTCTGGATCTTCCAATCCGTTCCATGCTTGATAGGTAACTTGATCGCCCCCAAAAGCCAAAGCTTTAATCAACGCATTTTTATAAATAAAGGAACCTTGAAGAAAGTAGGATTTTAAATTGGATGACGCCCGATCAATATAACCATCAGAACGAATTTCTGACAACCGCCCAGAGAGTTCAAAACTGTTATCCAGCAGCCCTGAACTAAATTTTACCGTATGTTTTCTGCTGTTGTAACTTCCAAAAGAATTGGCTACAGATCCATAGGCCGATTTTGATGTTTGATCAGTCAACAAATTTAAACTCGCCCCAAAGGCAGCAGAACCGTTTGTGGAAGTACCCACACCACGTTGCAATTGGATATTTTCTAAACTAGAAGTAAAGTCAGGCATGTTGACCCAAAAAGTACCTTGGGATTCTGAATCGTTATAGGGAATTCCATTGATGGTCACATTCACACGTGTTGCATCACTACCACGAACACGAATTCCGGAATAACCAATTCCATTACCTGCATCTGTTGTTGTGACTACAGAGGTCATAAAGTTCATTAGGGAGGGTAAATCTTGACCCAAATTTCGCTTGGCCAAATCACGTTTATCCAAATTAGAAAAAGCCATAGGTGTTTTTTCAGTTGCACGAACAGCAGATACTAAAATTTCATCCAGTGATTTTTGAGGCACTGAATCTTGTAAGGTTTTGTTGTTGGAACTGTTTACAGATTGTCCCCGTGAAAAGGACAAAAAAAGAAGTAGAAAAATAAATGTATAAACATTCTTGTTTAAAAATTTCATTTGTAAAGTTTTTACAAATAAAAGGGGCCATTATTTTAATTAATAAATGGTTGGCATTCTAGCGCTAGAAGTCCTGTATGTTCCCTTGTCAGCATTACCCGACCAGGTTCTATGGGTATAATCTCAGCCACGACGGCACCCCTTTGAGACTTAACAAAGTTATAATAAAGTATTAAAAATCAAATTTTTTTCGCAGATCTTTTTTCTGACCCGTCATTTTTTTATCCTGTAACCTCTTTTTAATCACACTTTTAGGAATTTTGGTTGCAAATCTAAAGGCTTGAACCGCCAATGCATCCGTTATAAGCGTGAAAAACCGTTGAGTTACTAAAGATTTATTTTTGAGTTGACTTCTGTCTGTATCGCAGTTTAAAATCAAAAGCCCTTCTTTGGACAGTTTGTGTCCAATTTTGGACAGCAGGCGCTCTTTCTCCACAGGAGTAAATGCTTCACTCAAAAGCGGATTGAAAGACAATACCACTTTTGAAGAAACTTTATTTACATTTTGGCCTCCAGCACCGCTGCTTCGCACGGCTTTAAAGACCAATTCTTTATTTAAAAGAGTTGTATTCACAATATTATTCGTGTTGATGTGCAGGTTTTAGCAAATCATTAATTGTTTTTACTGGATTGAAAGTTTCCAAAGGAACTTCCACAAACAAGGTAATCCATTTTGCCATAGCACCATTCCAAAGTCCAGGCAATTCATAGGCTTTTAAATCACGACCATCAACGGTTTTGTTAACTACAAATCCTGTTTGATCGTCAATATAATTTTTGAGATTGAATTTTTCTCCCTTGTAATTTTTAAGTGAACACACCAAATCCACAGGATTGAAATGTGTAGACTGAGAAAAAACAAAACGTTGGTTGATGTTATTCATATCAATTTGAGAGGACTCTACAATTTGCATGTTAATCTTCTCATTTGGATGTTTTACCCAAAACGGTCCACCGCCAGGTTCCCCCTCATTTTTAACCATTCCACAAACGCGAATTGGTCTGTTTAAGGTTTTGTACAATCTCAATTTCTGCTCTTCAATACCATAAGACTCAATGTCTGGTGGAAGAGATAAATGCAATTGCTCTTTAACAAACTTGATGATGTCTAAAATTTCCGATCTTGAATTTATAAAAACAATGTTTTTTAAAACATCAAAAACACGATTCTGAATGTGCATCAAATATCCACCCAAGATTTTTTTGTTATCAACAATAACCTTAAAGTGATTAAAAGATACATTATCAATGTTTTTTACAAAAACGATGTCGCTATTTAAGTCGTTTAAATTTTCAATCAAAGCCCCGTGACCACCTGGTCTAAAATGCAGGGTACCATCTTGGTTTCTGAAAGGATCATTTTCCATATCCAAAGCCAAACTGTCTGTTGAATGCTTCTGATTGGAGTAGCTCACCTGGACGTTATTTTCAAAATCTGAAACGATTCTTTGAAAATCTTCTTCAAATTCTTTAGAAACTGTAAAGTGTACTTTTGGTCCTTCTGGTGTGTTTGTATAAGCAATAGCCTCTTTCAAATGTTTGTGAACTGGGGTACTCATTTGCCCATTGATATTATGGAAAGGCAGTAGCCCCTTTGGCTTGTTTGAGTAGTTGAAATATTGAGATTCCAACATTACTTTAACCAAATAGTAGTATTTTAAATCTTGAGATAATTGATTGTATCCTGGAAATTCACGTTCACAAAATTTCACCAATTTATTGTAGAAGCTAAATTTCTCTAGTCCTACAAAGAAAGTAGACAGCTCATAAGCTTTCTCCTTGTTTATATACGCATTTATTGAAGAGGACTCTGGATTAAATTTTTTATAAAAATCAATTAAAAATTTAAACATTCTTGTTGCCGCTCCAGAGGCTGGAACAAATTTCTCAATGGTGTAGTTGGCTCTTTTTTTATCAAAGAAATCTTTGTAGAAATTAGATTCTTCTTCAGAAAAATTTTGAATACCATCACCAATAGTCGCTACTCTATGCAACACTATTTTTGATCCACCGTTAACCGTAAAATTTATTTTATTATATAATTCATCAAGAGAAATATCCAAATCCCCTATCTGTTGTAAGTCGTATTTTGAAAATTCAATTGAATTTTTAATCATTTTATCCATTAAATATGTCGCTTTTAAAAATCGCTCCTCCTTGTTACCTGAAACGATAACGAAGGGCATATTATTTTCTTTCAAGGCATTTTTATACACCTCAAATTCTTTAAAACGAGTATCAGCTGCATCCCTAAGGTCGTCTGCTACCCATGCAATATCCACATCCGTCAACAAGATTAAATCGTATGTATTTTCAAGTGCAGCTTTGGCAATTACTGGGTCACAAAAACCATAGTGAGTTTCAGAAAATATTTTGGTTACCAACAGTGTGGTATCACAAAATATAAATTTGTTGGCTTTAGACAAAGCACTATTTTCCAATGCCATTTGTCCAATGGCAATCGGAATTAAATCATTTGGTTGACAAATCTCTTTATTATTATCCCATTTTTGCTGTAAGTAATCACGAGCAAACTCTGGGATCCATTGCGTTTTATAGTGGGTAGCTAATTGTTGCGCTAATGTAGTTTTACCAGTACTCTCTGGACCGCACAATGCAATTCTTATGATATTTGTGTGGTGTTGTTTAAGCTTTTCTTCCATTCCAAATATGCTATAATTGCGAGAACCGTAAATATTAAATATTGTAAGGATAGAATTCCCAAACCTCTGTAAGCGTACAAAGGTACGGCAATTGCGTCACCAATTATCCACAAAGTCCAATTTTCAATCTTTTTATTGGCCATAAACCACATTCCAGTAAAAAATAACCCTGAAGTAAACAGGTCAATATAATTTACCCATTCCATTTCATGTCCAGACAATACATAGACGATATACACAACAAATGTGGTTATGATAAACAGCAACAATCCTATTAATTTCTCCCGAGTATTCGTTCTGGAAATCACAAGTTTATCATTTGTTGATCTACTCCAATGATACCAACCGTAAATGCTCATTATGGAGAAATATATATTGACCGTCATATCGCCATAATACTTTGCAACATAGAGCAAATAAACGGTAATAACCGTTGAGATAAGTCCTGTTGGGTAGACTAAAATATTTTCTTTTTTAGCATACCATACACTCAGGATACCCAAGAAAAAACAGCATGTTTCCAAAATTATTTGCAAGAGAGATGCGTCTTTGTAGGCAGCGATAAAAAAGTCAATCATATTTTAGGAGTTAAAAAAGTTCGTATCATTTTCAAATGCGGTACCAATAACCACAAGGTCAGCTCCTGCTTGATATACCTCTTCAATCATCTGGGCAGATCTTATTCCGCCACCAACTATAACCGGTATATCCACAGCTTTGTGTACCTCTGTAATCATTTCTTTTGGCACTGAAAAGAGTGCTCCACTTCCTGCTTCAAGATAGATCAACTTACTTCCCATCCACATACCTGCAATACAGGTATCCACCACCTTTGATACATCAGTTCTTGACATCGGTTGGGTTTGACTCACCCGTTGCACCGCAGATTCTTTCCCGCCATCAATCAAAAGGTAGGCTGTTGAAATAATTTCCACCTGAGCATCTTTCAGCACCGGCACAGCGGCCAATTGATAATCAATTAAGTAGGTTGGATTTCTTCCAGAAAGCAACTGTAGAAATAACAAACCATCTGCTTTATCTGATAGTTGTGAAGGATCTCCAGGAAACAATATAACAGGCAATGAAGTTACCTCTTTTAAAGACGTTAATAAGTGATCAAGCACATTGTTTTCAACCAAACTCCCGCCAACAAAAATGTGGGTAACAGGCAACGTATTTATTTTTTTCACCAATGCTGCTAATGAATCATTCGTCAGTTTATCGGGATCTATCAAAAGAGCCAATAATTTCCTTCCCTCCTTTTTAGCGCAAAGTATGTCTTGATATATATTCATTACAGGTCTTGTTTTAATGCATAAACCAGAAAATAATTTTCAATTTGTTCAAAAGAGATATCAAATATGGTATCCCTTCCTTCCCAGTGTAGCACTGCAGTAGTTTTTCCAGAATTTAAATCAAAGGCTTTCACCTCAATATGATCTAAAAAACTAATTCCAGGTGCATCCATAATTTTGAAAATTGCTTCCTTAGCTCCCCATACAACAGTAAGTAAGGCACTTTCTAAGTTGGCATCATTTTCATGATAACAAAATACCTCCTTTGCAAATTTTGATGCAATCCTAGAAATTTTGCTGCGTTGCATTTCCATGTCAATTCCCACGGTTTGAGGACCAACAGCAATGGCAGAAAATTCAAAAGAATGGGTAATGGAAATTGGAGTTCCGTCCGTTAACATCGGTTTACCTGAAGGAGAGTACATCAAATCAAGGTCAGAATAATTCAGATGTTCCAAAATTTTGCGAACCCCCAAGAAGCCCAATTGGTGACTTTTAGATTTCATGCCCATCAGCCGTTCTTTCGTTGCTTCTTTCAAACGCATTCCTTCAAGAAGTTCATCAAAAGATTCCTCTATTTTCCATAAGTAAACAGCCGTCTGCTGATCAAAATATATTTTCTTGTAAAAGGACATAGGTTATATTTCTGTAAATCAATTCATTATTCCAAAACAAGGATGTTACAAAATAGCCAAATCATTTAGTTATTAAAAATGAAAATTGTAAGTTTGTAAAAATTTTGTTTATACAAATATACTATTAATAGATGAGTACAAAAACAATACCTTACGTACCTTACAAAGTTAAAGATATCTCTTTAGCTTCATGGGGAAGAAAAGAAATTGAATTAGCTGAAGCTGAGATGCCAGGATTAATGGCATTAAGAGCTGAATATAAAGACGAGCAACCACTAAAAGGAGCTAGAATTGCAGGGTGTTTACACATGACTATTCAAACAGCTGTTTTGATTGAGACATTAAAAGCTTTAGGTGCTGAAGTTACATGGAGTTCTTGTAATATATTTTCAACACAAGATCAAGCTGCAGCTGCTATTGCTGACGCAGGTATTCAAGTTTATGCATGGAAAGGATTAAACGAAGAAGAATTTGATTGGTGTATTGAACAAACATTATTCTTTGGTGAAGACCGCCAGCCGTTAAACATGATCTTGGATGATGGTGGAGATTTAACGAACATGGTTATTGACCGTTACCCAGAATTAATTTCTGGAATCAAAGGACTTTCTGAAGAAACAACTACTGGAGTTCACCGTTTATATGAGCGTATGGCTAATGGTACATTACCAATGCCTGCAATCAACGTTAACGACTCAGTAACTAAATCTAAATTTGACAACAAATACGGATGTAGAGAATCTGCTGTTGATGCAATCAGACGTGCAACTGACGTTATGTTAGCTGGTAAACGTGTTGTTGTTTGTGGATATGGAGATGTTGGAAAAGGAACTGCTGCTTCATTCAGAGGTGCTGGATCTATTGTAACAGTAACTGAAATTGACCCAATTTGTGCTTTACAAGCTGCAATGGAAGGTTATGAAGTTAAAAAATTAGACAACGTTATCGCAACTGCTGATATCATCATTACTACAACAGGTAATAAAGACATCGTTGTTGGTCGTCATTTTGAAAAAATGAGAGACAAAGTTATCGTTTGTAACATTGGTCACTTTGACAATGAAATTGACATGGCTTGGTTAAATGCAAACCACGGAGCTTCTAAAGTAGAAGTTAAACCACAGGTTGACATTTACAAAGTTAATGGAAATGACATCATCATCTTGGCAGAGGGACGTTTAGTAAATCTTGGATGTGCAACTGGACACCCATCATTTGTAATGTCTAACTCATTTACAAACCAAACATTAGCTCAAATCGAATTGTGGAAAAACAGTGCAAACTACAAAAATGAAGTTTACACTTTACCTAAACACTTGGATGAAAAAGTAGCGCGTCTACACTTAGAGCGTATTGGAGTTGAATTAGACGTTTTGTCTGATGACCAAGCTAAATATATTGGTGTTACCCCAGAGGGGCCATTCAAACCAGAATACTACAGATACTAACATCTCTGTAAGGCAAAATAAGGAGCGAGGAATTACTTTTAAGTAGTTCCTCGTTTTTTTTGTCCATTTTGTCAATATTTTTAATTTCAATCTTACAATTTATATATATTTACTGCGTTATTGTAAAACAATTTAAATTTAAAAAAGATGAAAAAAGTAGTATTATCACTAGCTGTATGTGGATTAATTTTCGCTACATCATGTAAAAAAGAAACAACAATTGAAACAACAACTGACGGAGAAGTTATTGAAACAACTACGGATTATGCAGTTGATGACACCGCTCTTACAGATGCAGAAGCTGAATTAAACCGTGCTAAAGCTGATTTAGAAGCTGCTAAAGCTAAAGGTGATAAAGAAGCTGAAAAAATCGCTCAAGAAGCTGTTGACAAAGCAAACACTGCTTGGGAAGATGTTAAAGCTAAAGCGAACCAAGTTGGAAACGACATTGAGAACGCTGCTGAAAACACAAAACAAGATATTAAAGACGCTGCAAACAAAGCTGGAGACAAAATTGACAATGCAGCTCAAGATACTAAAGATGCTGTAAACAAAGCTGCTCAAGATACTAAAGACGCTACTAAAAAAGCGGCTCAAGATACTAAAGAGGGAATCAACAACACTTTGGAAAAAGCTAAAATCAAATAATTTGATTTTTAAAACAGAAAACGGACCAATGGTCCGTTTTTTTTTGGCCTATACCCAAAACAAAAAACCCATTTCAAAATGAAATGGGTTTAATGTAAGATATAGTATGCTTATGCTTCTACTTCAAATGGAAGGATTGAAACGTAAGATTTGTTATCTTTTTTCTTCTGGAATTTTACTACTCCGTCAACTTTAGCGTGCAAAGTGTGATCTTTACCCATGTAAACGTTTTCTCCAGGATTGTGCTTAGAACCTCTTTGTCTTACAATGATATTCCCAGCAATAGCAGCTTGACCACCAAAAATCTTAACACCTAAGCGTTTCGATTCTGATTCTCTACCATTTTTCGAACTACCGACACCTTTCTTGTGAGCCATGATGTTTTAATTTTAAATGTTAATTATTCTTGTGTAGCTTCCGCTTTTTTAGACGCTTTCTTCTTTGCTCCTCCTGCGTTGATACCTTCAACAACAATTTGAGTCAATGCTTGTCTGTGTCCATTTTTCTTTTGGTAACCTTTTCTTCTTTTCTTTTTGAAAACAATTACTTTGTCACCTTTTAAGTGTCTTAACACTTTTGCTTCTACTGAAGCACCTTCTACAGCTGGGGCGCCTAAAGTTACGTTTCCGTTATCGTCAAGTAAAAGTACTTTATCAAATGATAAAGTAGCTCCTTCTTCAACCGCTAAACGGTGAACATAAACCTTTTGGTCTTTGCTTACTTTAAATTGTTGCCCTGCTATCTCTACGATTGCGTACATAACAATAATATTAAATTAAATTATTTTTAAGGACGCAAATATACAAACAAATTTCTTTATATCAAACCAAACATTCTAATTATTAGTGTTTTATTATTTTGTTAAAAAAAAGGCGTGAAAAGTGTAACAATTAATACCTTGGTTAGACTAATTAATTAACTTAATTAAATTAACAAGTATTTTATGAAAAAATCATTAATGACTTTAAGTTCTATCTTATTACTTTCAGCAGGAGCTTTTGCACAAAAAGTAACTTTTGAAGAGTATGATTTGAACAATGGTTTGCACGTGATCTTACACCAAGACAAATCTGCACCTGTGGTTGTTACCTCAGTAATGTATCATGTAGGTGCAAAAGATGAGAACCCTGAACGTACGGGATTTGCTCACTTTTTTGAACATTTATTATTTGAAGGTACTAAAAACATAAACAGAGGGGATTGGTTCAAAATCGTTACTGCGAATGGAGGACAAAACAACGCCAATACTTCTGATGACAGAACGTATTACTACGAAGTTTTCCCATCTAATAATTTAGAGTTGGCTTTGTGGATGGAATCTGAGCGTTTAATGCACCCTGTAATCAACCAAATTGGTGTAGACACACAAAATGAAGTGGTTAAAGAAGAAAAAAGAATGCGTGTGGACAACCAACCTTACGGAAACTTAATTACTTCCGTAAAAGAGAATATGTTCAAAAAACACCCATACCGTTGGGCTCCAATTGGATCAATGGACCACTTAGACGCAGCTACTTTGGAAGAATTCCAAGCGTTTAATAAAAAATTCTACATTCCTAATAATGCTGTTTTGGTTGTTGCTGGAGACTTTGACAATGCAAATGCAAAAAAATGGATTGAAAATTATTTTGGAGCAATTCCAAAAGGACAAAAACCAACACGTACTAACATTACTGAAGAACCTATAACTAAGGAATTCCACGCTACTTATGAAGATCCTAACGTTCAGATTCCAATGCTTGTAGCTTCATACAGAACACCTTCTATGAAAACTAGAGATGCACGTGTTTTAGATATGATTTCTGATGTATTGACAGGAGGTAAAAGTTCTGTATTGTACAAAAAAATGGTTGATGTAAACAAATCAGCGCTTCAAGTTGGTGCTTTTAACTTCTCTCAAGAGGATTATGGGATGTACTTGATTTACGGATTGCCAATGGCTCCAAAAACAGCTGCTGACATGACTAAAGAGATCGACGAGGAAATTACAAGAATTCAAACAGAATTGATTTCTGAAAAAGATTTCCAAAAATTACAAAACAAGATCGAAAACAGATATGTAAATCAAAATGCAAATCTTGAAGGTGTTGCTGAGAACTTAGCTTCTTTTTACCTATTGTATGGTGATGTAAACTTGATCAATGAAGAGATCAACATTTACCGTTCTATTACAAGAGAAGAAATCAGAGAGGTTGCTAAAAAGTATTTAAACAAAAACCAACGTTTAATCTTAGATTACGCACCAGCAAAAGATAAAGCAAAAAACTAATCGCATAGAAGACAATGAAAAAATATATATTTATAGCAGCTTGTTTGTGTTTATCTTATTCAGTAACAGCTCAAGATAGAAAACAACCACAACCGGGACCTGCACCAACCATTAATATTGGTAAACCAGAAACGTTTACTTTAAAGAACGGGTTGAAAGTTATGATTGTAGAAAATCACAAACTTCCACGTGTTTCTTACAACTTAACGATTGACAACACTCCATATGCAGAAGGAGATAAAAAAGGAGTTTCAGATTTATTAAGCGAAATGCTTGGTAATGGTACTCAAAAAATATCTAAAGATGCATTTACTGAAGAGGTTGACTTTTTAGGAGCTAACATTGGATATTCAAGCCAAGGAGCTTACGGAAGCGGATTGTCTAAATATGCTGACCGCATTTTGGAATTAATGGCTGACGGAGCACTTAGACCTGTTTTAACGCAACAAGAGTTAGACGACAACAGAAACAGATTCATTGAAAGCTTGAAATCTGAAGAGAAAAACACTTCAGCTATCGCAAGCCGTGTGCAAGATGTTTTAACTTTTGGTAAAAACCACCCTAGCGGAGAATACACTACAGAAGAGACATTGAAAAATGTAACTTTACAAGATGTAAAAAACAACTACAACTCTTACTTTGTGCCTTCAAACGCATATTTAGTAGTTATTGGAGATGTTGACGCTAAAAAATTAAAAAAGAAAATTGAGAAAGAATTCGGTTCTTGGAAAAAAGCAGTAGCTCCAAGCGTGACAATCACAGAGCCTAAAAACGTTCAATATTCTCAAATTAACTTTATCGATGTTCCTAATGCAGTTCAATCTGAAATCGCATTAATCAACACGTATAATCTTAAAATGTCTGATAAAGATTTCTTCCCAACAATCCTTGCAAATCAAATTCTTGGTGGTGGTGGAGAAGGAAGATTGTTCTTAAATCTACGTGAAAAACACGGATATACTTATGGTGCTTACTCTAGCGCAAGCGCAAGTAAATACACAACAACTTTCAGCGCAACTTCATCTGTAAGAAATGCGGTTACTGATAGTGCTACTGTACAGTTTTTCCATGAAATCAACAAAATCAGAAAAGAACTTGTTTCTGCTGAAGATTTGAAAAATGCAAAAGCTAAATACATCGGAAACTTTGTGATGCAAATTCAAAAACCTGCAACTGTTGCTCGTTATGCGTTAAACACACAAACACAAAACCTTCCAGCTGACTTTTATGAAAACTACATCAAAAACATCAATGCAGTAACTGCAGCTGATATTCAACATGTAGCTAACAAATACTTCTTAGCAGATCAAATGCGTGTTGTTATTGCTGGTAAAGCATCTGAAGTTTTACCTAACTTAGAGAAAACAGCGAAACAACACAACTTGCCAATTTTATTCTTTGACAAATTTGGTAACCCAACAGAAAAACCAGTAGTTAACAAACCGATTCCTGCTGGAGTAACTGCAAGTACAATCATCACTGACTACATCAATGCGGTTGGTGGAGAGAAAAAAATCAAAGAAATCAAAACTTTGAAAATTGTTTCTTCAGGAACTATTCAAGGGCAACCGATTGAATCTATTCAAAGAAAAACAGCTGACGGTAAAGAGTCTGTTGAAATGAAAATGATGGGTCAAACAGTAATGAAACAGGTAGTTGGTGCAACGTCTGGATACAGCGAAATGCAAGGTCAAAAACAACCAATGTCTGCAGATGAATTTAAAGAAGCTAAGGCTGAAGCAGCAATTTTTGCCGAGTTGAACTTTGCTAAAAACAACGCTGCAAAGATTACTGGAATTGAATCTATCAACGACAAGGATGCTTATGCAGTTTTAGTTGGAGAAAAAACATATTACTATGACGTGCAATCAAAATTAAAAGTTGCTGTTAAAGAAGTTGTTGAAGCTCAAGGACAAAAAATGGACAACATCACGTATTACGGAAACTACAAAGAAGTAAAAGGATTGAAAATCCCTCATGAAGTTGACTTGAACATCGGTATTCCATTAAAATTAATGGTTACTGAAGTAACTACTAACTCAGGAGTTAGTGATGCAGATTTTAAATAATCCAATCACCATACCATAATATAAAGGAGTTGTCTTACCAAAGACAACTCCTTTTTTTTGTCCGTTTAAAAAAATTTTAGGTTATTTTAATTATTCATTCAACTGATTTTAAATACCTTTACAAAAAAATTTAAATATGAAATCAATCCGTTATATCGCAGCTTTAACCTTAGCTATTGGTGTTTTAAGTTGTGACAAAAAACAAGACACTACTCCTGCTACAGAAGAAAATGTTGCAACAACAACTAACATTTCAAAAGCTGCAGTTGAAATCGCTCCAGAAAACATTGATTCTACATCATTTAAGATTGAAGGGATGACGTGCCAGATGGGATGTGCGAATACCATTCAAACAAAACTAGAATCATTGGAAGGTGTTTCTAAAGCGGTTGTTAGTTTTGATGAAGGAAACGCAAAGATCACCTTTGACAAAACCGTTCAAAATACAGCCTCTTTAAAGAAGACGGTTAATGAAATTGCCGACGGAAAATTATACAAAGCATTATAAAATACAAAAGGGAGCTCATTGAGCTCCCTTTTTATTTCTTTTATATCACTTTTATCTGTTCCATTCAAAAGACTCCATCATCTTTCTCATATCATTGATAATATAATTTGTTGCAGGATAAATGGAATCATAATTAGGTTTTGCATAAAAATACAAGGACGCAACAACAAAATGCTTGGTACTGTCCGTTACATAAAAACGAGCATTTGTAGCCGCATCTCCCCCTACCTTATAATACATTCCATACACTCTTTTATCATTGTTCATAAAAGGTTGTTCCAAAATCTCATCTGCTTTGATCACGTGATCATAAGTAGCAGTTTGAGCGACTTGCAATAGTTTATCCAAATCATTATTTACCTTTTGGTACGTTAGATAAACAGTAGCTTTCATTTTTGGATACTCAATTTGAAAAGAGCAATCTGAATTACTAACTAATTTTGCATGTTGATTCATTTCAAAATTGAAAGCACAGGGTGTTTCTTGTTTTTCATAAGAACTTTTATCATAATCCAAGGATAAAAAAGCTTTTGGCTTTGGCAGCACTTCTCCGCCACAAGAAACCAAAACTACAGCAATAAGAGCTGAAGCTAATTTAGATACATAGGTCATTGAGCATATAATTTGTGTAAATATACAATAAACTTGCTCATATAATAATGCTATTAATACGGCAAATCTTCATTGTCAGAAACATCCACAGCTGGCGTTCCAATTGAAGGTTTTACATCACCAGAGAATGTATTACCAACATTGTCTTTGCGTTGTTCATTCTCCTTTTTAACCTGTAGGAATGTGAATTCTGTAACCTGGATTTCAGTAGTAAACTTCATAGCACCATCCTCACTTTGCCATTGTCTGGATTTAATCCTTCCTTCAACGTAAATCTTATCCCCTTTTGACAAATATTTTTCACACAATTCTGCCGCTTTGTTACGCACTACAAGATTGTGCCATTCTGTTGTACTAATACGCTCATTAGTAGACTTATTTATATATATCTCATTGGTTGCCAAAGGAAATCTTCCTATACAATTACCACCGTCAAAATAGTGTAATTTAACATCGTCCCCTAAGTGGCCTATTAGGATTACTTTATTTACTGTACCATTCATAATTATTTTGTGCTTTAAGGACTATTTGTCAAATATAAACTATTGTTAAATTTTTAGCCAATTTTTTTGAATAAAATTAACTAGGACGATTGGATATGCAAAATTCAGTAAGCAATCCTTATCATAACCTTTCAAATTGTCACCTACTTCTAATTTCCAAAAACGTATATATAAGCGTTGGTGAGAAAGTTTATGGACTTGATATTCTGAATCAAAGGCGAACAATTGTTGGATATCGTAGGTAGTATATTCCAATTTAATTTGTTCCTCTACTGTTTCTAACGGCAACTTTACTGCATTCTCAATTAATGGGAATTCAAATAGATTTTGCCATATGCCTGAAGTTAAACGTTGATTGACTACATATTTCTGATCTGTATCTTGAGTTATAATATAGTCAAAATAACGGTCAATAACCTTAGTTTTACTTAATTTAACAGGCAGTATATTAATTTTATTGTCTGCTTTAGCGACACATTGGGCTTCAAAAGGACAGGTTTCACACAATGGATTCTTGGGAGTACATTGCATGGCACCAAAATCCATGATTGCCTGATTGAAAAGTGCGGGATCCTCCCCTTCTTCCAAGAGGTTTTGCGCGATATTTTGGAAGTAATTATGCGCTTTACTAGAAGAAATATCCATCTCTAAACCAAAAATACGAGCCAAAACACGGTAAACATTGCCGTCTACAACCGCAATTTGCTCTCCAAAAGCAAAAGATGCAACAGCTGCAGCTGTGTAAGGACCTACACCTTTAAGTGTTAAAAGAGATTTATAATCCCCTGGAAAGACGTCGTTTAACTCCTCATGTATATATTTTGCTGCCTCGTGTAGATTTCGCGCTCTGGAATAATATCCCAAACCTTCCCAAAGTTTTAATACTTCGTCTTGGCTGGCACGTGCTAAATCACTAACTTTGGGAAATTGTTTAAGAAACGATTCATAATAAGGTAATCCCTGTTGAACTCTGGTTTGTTGCAAAATAATTTCAGACAACCATATAGGGTATGGATCATTCGTATTTCGCCAAGGTAAAACGCGCATGTTTTTTTGATACCACGTTATTAATATAGAGTAAAAATTCATTCTTAAATTGATCAATTGCAAAAGTAAAACTTTATGTAATTAAATTTTAATCAATTATGGTTGAATTATTGTTTTTTTAATTCATATATTTGCACACTCAAAAAAACTCATCAATATTAATACGAAACAAAATGACTAAAGCAGACATCGTAGCGAAAATTTCTGAAAAATTGGGCCTAGAGAAAGGTGACGTTCAGGCTACAGTTGAGTCTTTTATGGAAGAAGTAAAAAACTCTTTGGAAACTGGCGACAATGTATATTTAAGAGGTTTTGGAAGCTTTATTATTAAAACTAGAGCAGAAAAGACGGGAAGAAATATATCTAAAAACACAACTATTAAGATACCTGCTCACAACATTCCAGCCTTTAAACCGGCTAAAGTTTTTGTTGATGGAGTAAAATCAAATACTGAAGTAAAAGATAACTAATTTATTAACACTAAACACTACACATTATGCCAAGTGGTAAAAAAAGAAAAAGACATAAGGTAGCAACGCACAAACGTAAGAAGAGAGCGAGAGCTAACCGTCACAAAAAGAAAAAGTAGTTTAAAACTACTTTTTTCTTTTTACATTAAAAAGTTCTTTGAAAAAGGTAAGGAAACACTTACCCAGGTTTAATACCTAAAAATTATTGTTTAATCCATCTATACTAAATACGTTTTGAAAGTGTGTTACTTTGAAACTTAGGCGTATGGATAAATAAGTATACTGTGAACAAAGAGTTAATTGTACGTTCTAGTTCAGATGCAGTTGATTTTGCCTTATTAAAAGATGGAAAACTAATAGAACTTCATCATGAAACGAAAGATGAGGACACGGGGTTTAACGTAGGTGATATTTATATTGCCAAAATTAGAAAACCGGTTCCTGGATTAAACGCTGCTTTTGTAAATATCGGTTTTGAAAAAGATGCCTTTTTACACTATCACGATTTAGGTCCCAATCTGTCGTCCATGTTGAAATATATTAAACTTGTAAGCGCAGGTAAAATAAAAGATTTCAACCTTAAAAATTATCCTTTTGAACCAGAAATTGACAAAGATGGAGCTATAGTAGATGTACTTAGCGCCAACCAATCAGTTTTAGTTCAGATTGTTAAAGAACCTATATCAACCAAAGGACCAAGAATTAGTTCTGAATTGTCTTTAGCTGGAAGATATGTTGTTTTAGTCCCTTTTTCTGATCGGGTTTCAGTTTCTCAAAAAATTGAATCTAAAGAAGAAAAAGAACGATTGAAAAAACTGGTTCAATCCATCAAACCAAAAGGATTCGGAGTTATTGTTCGCACAGTAGCCGAAGGCAAAAAAGTAGCCGAACTAGATAGAGATCTGCAAAACTTGCTAGACAAATGGATAGCAATGTGCAAGCGCATCCCTACCGCCCACCATCCTTCAAAAGTATTAGGAGAATTGAATAAAGCCTCCTCAATCTTAAGGGATATTTTCAATGATTCCTTTAGTGGAATTCATATTGATGATGAAGATTTGTTTTATCACACAAAGGACTATTTGCAAGAAATAGCACCTTCAAAAGTCTCTATCGTCAAACATTACCAATCAAAAGAATTGCCGCTTTTTGAGAAATACAACATTGAGCGACAAATCAAAACCTCTTTTGGTAGAACTGTTTCTATGAGTAAAGGAGCTTACTTAATCATAGAACATACTGAAGCTTTACACGTTATTGACGTGAATAGTGGAAACCGTTCCAACAAGGCTACCAATCAGGAAGATACCGCACTGGAAGTTAATTTAATTGCTGCAGCAGAAATTGCTAGACAATTGAGACTTCGCGATATGGGTGGAATTATTGTAGTTGATTTTATCGACATGCAAAATCCAGAAAATCGCAAAACATTGTATGACTTCTTAAAAGAGGAAATGAGTGACGACAAGGCGAAACATAAAATCTTGCCTCCTAGCAAATTTGGATTGATTCAAATTACTAGACAAAGAGTTAGACCGGAAGTACATATCAAAACGAATGAAGACAATCCGAATGAAAACGGAGAAATAGAAGCTCCAATTCTAGTTATTGATAAGATATCGGCTGACCTAGAAAGAATTATTAAAGAGCACAAATCGGTTGTTTTAAATACACACCCCTTTGTCGCTGCATACCTTACCAAAGGTTTTCCATCAATACGTTCAAAATGGTTATTTGAACATAAAAAATGGGTGAAAATTATACCGCGTGACGCTTACACGTATCTTGAATATCATTTCTTTGACGCTACAGGAAAAGAAATTAAATAACATATTCCAAACCGTCCGTTGTGAAACGTGACGGTTTTTTTATTTTAATTCACTTGGAAATGGCGTCTAATCTCATTTCCTTCCTCATCCACAACAGTTACCAAATGCATCCCTGAACTAGCATTGATTTCCATCTCGTGGAAATTGCGGGTATTGCCCAAATAACTGCCATCCAAAGACCAAAATAAAGTCACATCAGGATTTTGATGCGCTACCTTAAATACAGCAGGCTGTACTTTTCCATAATTATCCTTAGTTAAATAGATCTTCAAATGCTCCTTTGGATAGATAAAATCCATAGAAGAATTTCCATCATCCATACCACAACCAGACATGGGGGGCGGCATGCGCTTGTATGCTGTGGAATGACGCATATAGTACCATTGTTGAACCGGTGGCAAAATAAAGTAAACAGATTGTTTCATCTGTTCCATGGGGTAGCAGGATGAATTTACCACAAAGGCGCCATCAGCAGTGGTGTGCACCAACTTATGATATGAACACATAGCGGTTTTCTTTGAACGCTTTGGAATTTCTTGTTGCACTGTTGGACAATGTACACCGGCAAGAAATCCTGAGGTAGCACATACACCTACCGTTTCCAAATCAAATTTAGGCTTCTTAAAAACAGTACGCTGAGGCAAAAGGTGAAAGACGTCAAACAAAACTGGTGCTGCCTTGTCAATACCCGTCAGATCAGGTCTCCCTTCTCCAGTGGCATTTCCAACCCACACCCCAACTACATAATCTGGAGTAACACCAATAGCCCAACCGTCACGTCCACCAAAGCTGGTACCCGTTTTCCACGACAACTTTAAAGCGGAATCATAAAATTGCCAAGCCTCATCTGCTTCTGGTCTGTTGACAAATTGCATGGCCTCAAACGTTTTGTAAATGGCAGAAGCACCATACACAGTTGCTGCCTTTTGATCAATCCCAAAATCAAGCTTATTATCCAAACGATAATTTAAATTCTGATACTCTTTAGCTCTGTACATTCCCTTGGAGGAATTGTAATGATTTAATGTGCTTGCCATGGAAGCATAGGCCCGGTTTAACTCCCACAAATTGGACTCAGCACCTCCCAAGATAAGAGACAAACCATAATGAGAAGGAAACTTATTGATGGATTGCAACCTCAACTGTTGCAATTTTTGATAAAAAGCATTTACCCCATACTCTTGCAACAACAAGACAGAAGGCACGTTTAAAGAGCGCGCCAACGCTCTGTGTGCTGGAACAGCACCATCAAAAGTCATATTGTAATTTTGAGGCGCAAAACCGTTGATGTGAACAGGTATATCAGGCAAAAGTGTATTGGGCAAAACAGTAGCATTGTCCAAGGCAGCTGCATATAAGAAAGGCTTTAAGATACTGCCCGTACTTCTTTGCGCTTGTATGATGTCAACGTCTTTTTTATGTGTGAGTGAAGTTGGTGTATTTCCTACATAAGAAATTACATTTCTAGTGTTAACTTCAATGACCAAAACAGCCATATTGAATATTTGATTGTCTTTGTATTGGTTGTAATATTGAGCTACCAAGCTATTTACACCCTCTTGTAAATCCAATTTTAAGGTGGTAGTGACACGCGCACCAGGAGTTTCTTTAGCAATGCGTTCCACCAAATGTGACGCCGTTTGAGGCATTGGAAAAGCACGCTGAGGAAGACTTTCACTCAAAGACAACTCATAAGTCATTTGATCCATAACCCCATTGGCGTATAGCTTTTTTAACAACCTATTGCGTTTTTGCAGCAGATGCACTTGATTTTTACCGGGATAAATTAAGCCAGGAGCATTGGGTAAGACAGCTAAAGTAGCTGCTTCAGCCCAAGATAATTGATCCGGTTGCAATCCAAAATACTTCCAGCTGGCCATTTCTAAACCAATCACATTACCACCAAAAGGCGCATGAGAAGCATATAATCTTAGAATTTCTTCTTTTGAATACCCCAATTCCAAGCGGGTTGCAAGAATCAATTCAATGAATTTTTCAAAATAAGATCTTGATTTGCCAGACCGTTGCAATCTAATCACCTGTTGCGACAAGGTACTTCCTCCCCTAACAACGGTTTTGTTTTTTATATTGCTCCACAGCGCATGCCCAATGGATACCGGGTTAAAACCAGGATGATAATAGAAATAAGCATCTTCAAAAGCCAAAAGACTCGCTTTATATTTTTCAGGCGTTTCTTGTATTTCTGGAAAACGCCACTGCCCGTCTGCAGCAATTTTACCACCAACTAATTGACCCTCTGCATCAAAAACAACGGTTGCATAATTGGAACCAAAAAGCGGTTTAGGCAATATAAAATAATAAGCCACTGCAATCGTGAAGATTACAGCAGCTTTTATCTTATGCCTTTTTATTGTATTAAAAAATTTGTAAAGAAAATTCAATTTGTGCTATTTAATAATGTGTACCCATTGTCCCTTAGTTCTGACAATGAAGTTGGGATCATACATCGCTTCACATTGTATTCCTGGAAGGTAGTAGTTACCAAGATAACTGGCGTTTAACAACATGGTAAAAGTGCGACGTTCACCTGCTCTTAAACTAAAATAAAACTGGGTTCTGTCATCTCTAATATCTATATAGTCGGCTTTGTTTTGAGCAAAATCACCTGCATCTGTATATCTTAAATTAACAATCTCAAATCCAGAAGGAACAATTTGTGACAAGGCCAAGTTTGAAACCGCAGAAGAACTGTTGTTAGAAATTGTAACCTTGTATACCAATTCACTTCCTTGTTCAACAGAACTCACATCCAACACATTCCCCTTCCTATCTGAAAATAAAGCCTGTGCACTCAAATTCTCACTGACAACCTGTTGTTGACCAACAGGGAGCACGCCAGAATAATTTAATCTCACATACAAACGATGCGCTTCTTTATTGATAACCTTGACTGTATTTGCTCCTGACATTACCTTTAAAGAACGAGATACCATTGGTTTTACACTGGAAACATCCTCTTTTTTCTGTTGAGAAACCAGGGAGATGTGTATTGATTTACCAGGATTAACACTTGCAAATTTAGCCATCGCATACAGGGAGAATGCAGTAGATTGCGTACTCATATAAGCATCAGAAGTCAATCTGTCTGACAACGAAATCGCTACAGGATATGCTTTTTTCACACTTCCAGTAAGCACGTAGGTTTCCAACATCAAAGCTTTGGAACGGTCTTCAGATCCGTAAAATTCTGATGTTGCCGTTACCTCATTTGCTCCTTGATCAATCAAACTCAAAGCCACTTTCTTTTGACCAACCAAAGCATAGGTTGCCGCCAAACGCAATCTTGCATCTGTAGACAATGCCGGCGTTTCCTTTAACCTGTTCATAGAAGCCAAATCAGCATTGTTTGACAAAGCCAAGGTGTACAAACGATAAGACTGTGCCAAATCATTTCTAAGCTGCGGATTATTTCTCCATTGTTTGGCTTGACTCTGTTGGAAGGCAATCCACTTGGACTTAAATCCAATGGGAAGAATATAACCTTTCTTCTCAGCCTCTAGTAAAAAGTGTCCTACATAAGACGTAGCCCAATCATCTGTTTGCATTTGACCTGGCCAATAAGAAAATCCGCCATTAGACATTTGATAGTTGGATATCTTTTGTATTCCCGCATTGATATTGCGTTGCATATTATATTTGACAGCAGCATCCAAATCCACAACATCACTCAAATACAACTGTGGGAAAACACCTGAAGTTACCTGTTCCAAACACCCGTGTGGATATTGAACCAGATAAGACAGTCTTCCCAAATAATTTATAGATGGCATTGCAGAAACCTCAACTAAAGCCTCATTACTTCCTGGAATTCCAAAAGAGTTCCAGTCTATGGTTTCTGTACCATTAGGTTCTAACACCACATCCACATACCTGTGTGACTTGGGATTTGGGTTGACCAAATCTAAGGAAACACTGTAGGTCGCTTTCTCATTGCCAGAAGTGGCTATCACGTCAATTTTACCAATACCAGACCATTGTTTGGCCTCCAAACTAAAATAGATGAGCTTCTCATCAGGTTGTGAAAAACTGATGTTTTGTGTTGCACTTCCCACAATGGAAATATTTTGACTTGTCTTGATTTGTACCGCAACATTTTTTACGTGATTTTCCATCGCAAAAACAGTAATTGGCAATAAAACCTGTTCATTAGGAGCCATCTTTCGCGGAGCACTTGCCAGCACCATCAATGGTTTTCTGACGGTCACTGTTTGCTCTGCCAAACCGTATGCACTGTGCTTCGCATCCTGAGCAACGACCATCACTCGTAGGGAACCGATGTAATTGGGAATTTTTATTTTATGTGTTTTGCTTTTGTTCTTGTCTAATTTAAACGGACCTAAGTGAATGACCACCGGTTCAAAACGATTGGCTTTTTTGGTACTTCCACCAGCCAATTCTGCATCTCCACCAATACTGAAAACCTGATTGATTTTACCACCATAGGCTCCAATAACATCATTGTAAACGTCCCAAGTTTTAACACCCAAAGCTTGTCTAGAGTAAAATTTAGCCCAGGCATCAGGCGTTTTGAAACGGGTCAAATCCAACAATCCATCATCTACAATTGCCAAGGTATAGGTCATTTCACGACCAGCTGTTTCAGAAACAGTCACCTCTGTAAATTGTTCTGGCTTGATTACACTTGGGACTTTAATGACCGGTTTTAGCTTTGTATTCTTGTTTACCACGTTTAATGGAATCACCCCATACATTCTTATTGGCGCATCAGAGATCGTGGATGCATGTGGTTTTAAAAGCGTTATGTGAATGTATACATTTGGCGCCATGGCTTCCACAATTTTCAAGTCCACCTGCGTTTCTCCCTTCTTGGTGTCTACCCATAGAGTTGACAACACATTGGAACCGTTCTCAATTGAAATCAACGCTCTTGACCCTTCAGAAGATGGAAATGAAATCTTAGCAACGTCACCCACTTCATAACTTTCTTTGTCTACAGAGAACATCAACATGGTGGAATTTTCACCTTCACCAACCTTTGTTTTCCCAGACCATATGGGCCAATCAAACATTACATTGGTACTTGTTGCATGTTTACCATATACATCTTCCACACGGATCAGATAACTTCCCCAATCTGCTTCAGGTATATTCAGGTTAAACGTGGCCATTCCCTGTGAATTTGTAGAGACCTTAAACTTCTTATATGTTGAGTTTACCGATGCATAATTGTATTGGGATAAATTGTCAGAATCAGCATTCCACCACCATCTGGAATCCATTTTATAGACCATAATCTCCAAATCAGAAACCGCTTTTGGCGCTCCATTGGATTGAATGGTTTTAATTTCAAAGGTGTTGTTTTTATTTGTGTCTAAGGTATTGTATTTGCTCAACGCAGGAGTTTTTATTCCCACATACGTTTGGAATGGAGAATATACTGCAGTACTCACATCCGTACTTACATCCCCACCCATTTCATAGGCTTTGGACATAAGCACCATTTTTAATTTACCAGGAGCTTGAGAAGACAACTGGGGATTTAGTGTGTAATTCACCCTGCCGTTTTCATTTAATTGACCGCTGAAAACCTGCAATTCTTCTGTTGAAAATTTGCGTGCATCATCATCAAAATCAAAAGATTCCAATCCTTTAAACGTTGTTTTCTGTTGCAAAAACTTAGCAGAAACCTCAACTTTTAAATTTTTAGCAACAGCACCATGAAGCCAATTGACATCCAAATACCCCTGATTGTTCGTCCCTGCATACAGGTCTTTTTCAGCAAATGAATTTTTAATTTTTAATCTGTTTGGCTTAATGGTTTCAATTTTTATACTCTTGTAAAAATGCGTTCCACCCACACTGATTTTTGCCTCCCAGTTTCCTGTTGGATCTGTTGGGTTGGTCACTATCTTAAATGTATAGTGATTCATGTCATTGTATTTCATCGTTGCACGGTAGCGCAGTTTCCCTCTAGGGTCTGATACCTTCAACTGAATGGGATGATTTTTATCTAATTTACTTTCCAGATCATTCAACATAAAAGAGAGGTAGATGCTATCCCCTGGTCTCCAAACTCCACGTTCTGCATAAATAAACCCTTTCAATCCCTTTTGCAAAGTTTCACCAGCAATATCAAAATTACTCATTGAAAGCGAGTTCCCTTCATCCAATTTGATGTAAGTGGCATTTTTACCTTTGGTTACCAAGGCAAAATAGGCATATTTTGGAGCGTCAAAAGTGGCAAATCCTTCGCTATTTGTCTTACACGTCCCGATGGATTGTTGCTGAAAAGTAAACAACTCTACAGTAGCATCAGTAACGGGTTTTGCCGTTACAATATCTGCTACAGCAAATGTATATTTCCCATTGCTGCTATTTTTGACAATAACCCCCAAGTCACTAGCAATGACATTGGTTCCAATTTTGGTTTGGTAATAATAAGAATCCGTACATGGGTCTTCGCGCTCACTCCAATCATAGTCGTAATAATCATAGTCATCATAGTAGTCTTGGTTGGAACGGACCTCCTCATCAGTTTCATCTTCTTCAGACTCGCTTTCTTCAGCATATGATTGTGCACAAGGATAAACCGCATATTTTCTATTGAAACTCAACTCAATTCTATAAATCGCGCCAGGTTCTGTTTCTATCAACTTGGAAAGGTCTAGGGCATAGGCATTCCAGCTGCCCAATTTGTTCATTTTATTCGTTGACAGATCAATCTTTTGCTTGGCTATAGGTTGGGCCACTTTTCGCAAATTGTATTTTCCGTTCAACTCATTGTCTTGAAGAAATTGCAGTATATTGTTTTTGTATATTTTATAAACCTTTACATCAACCGCTTTTAATCCTGCTGCCTCAAAACTGATTTTTAAATTGTTTGAACTTGGCAATAGGGTACCACTTTTTACAAATCGTATTCCCGGTTTGATATTTTCAAAGGCTATCTTTTTAGAAAAGGTCTGCAACAAGGTTTTCCCATCATCCCTTTTAATCCCTTGAAACACTTCCAAAAGATGTTCCCCGTTAACTTGGGTATTGTAGTATACCTTTAACAAATTTCCAGCCGTAGCAAATTTGAGATCACTTACCCCAGCAATTTGAACCAGGCCAGACAAATCTTGACCGGCCATTAAAGGATCAGTAAAGTTGATAAATACAGCATTCTCTTCAACAGAGGAAACCTGAGCAGAAATTATTTTAAAGGTGTCTTTGGACGGTATTTCAAAAGTGAAACCACCCGTTTGATCAATACCGCCTTTTTTACCATCCCAGGCCACTTCAATAGCAGCGTCTGTCGTTTTTCGCTGTATGCTGTCTATGACAAATTTGAAGAAGGTTCCCGTTTTAAATGTATTGTCGAATTTTATTTTTAGGGATTTCTTGTCTTGTCCTGCAGTAATCAGTTGTTTGGCAACCTCCAAGTCCATTACATCACTTGTTTGCAGGTACATATTCAGGTATTGGTAATCTCTTGAGTAAGATTGTAAATCACCAGTCACAACCATGAAGTCTTGTTTGTGAGTTTTCACGGTGAATTTAAATTTCTTTAATTTCTTATCCACACTTTTTAACTCGTCCAAGTGAAGTGTGACCTGATATTCTTGATCGCTCTTTAATTTGTCTTCTGGTACAAAAGACAAGGTATTGCTGGAAAGCGCAACCACTTTCCCTTTCACATTTGGATAGATACTAAACAGGTCTGAATCTAACGTTTGGTTTACTTGCCAACTTGGATTTTCAAAAGCAAGCACCACCCTAATGTCTCCGGCGACAGATATGAGTCCTGAAGAAAAATTCAGAATATAGTCTTTGAATAAACTAACATCAGAGTTGAAATTACTTTGTCTTTTAGAACAAGAAAAAACAACGCTTAAAAGAAGAACACAAACGAAGGAAAAGATTTTTTTCATAAATACCTGTATATTTA
>JAGHSS010000177.1 GCA_018065745.1 Candidatus Neoflavobacterium equi
AATATATTTCTGATGGAGGTGATTAAACGGCAGCTGTTGAATGGCAGACTTCTGTTGTTTTAGCTGCTTAAGCTTTAAAAAATGCTGTAACTCATTTTTAAGCTCAACTATAAGGATCTGAATCCTTATAATTAGTAAATTGCATATACTTAAATAAGAAAATACAAATGAAACATATAGAAAAATTAGCTGCCTTAAGGTTGTTGATGAAAAAAGAGGGAATTGATGCATACATCATACCTTCTTCTGACCCTCACATTAGTGAATACCTACCTGAACACTATCAGTGCATCTCTTGGACTTCTGGATTTACTGGATCTGCTGGAACTTTGGCAATAACTCAAGATTTTGCTGGACTTTGGACAGACTCTAGATATTTTGTACAAGCAAACCAACAACTCCAAAATTCTGGTTTTGAATTGGTAAAACTTGTCGTTCAACATGCACCAGAATACATACAATGGTTGGCGCAAAATTTAAAGGATGAAGCAACGGTAGCCTTTGATGGAAATTTAGCTTCATTACTTGTAGCGCAACAAATTAAAAACACCTTAGAGCCTATTGGTTTTAAAGTAAATGGACATGTGGATTTGCTTACTCCAATATGGGAAAACAGACCAAGTCTGCCAATTGCTCCTGCTTATGCATTGCCAACTGAGGTAACGGGTAAATCAACAGAAGAAAAGATTGCAGACGTTAGAAGCGAAATGAAAAAGTTAAGAACAGGATATCACTTGATCTCTTCTCTTGATGATTTGGCTTGGTTTTTAAATATTAGAGGAACAGATGTAAAATGTAATCCTGTAGTTTTGGGGTTTGCTTTGGTAACTCCTGAAACCGTAAACTTATATATAGCTCCTGGAAAATTAGATCAAAACGCATTGGACGGATTGACAAAGGCGCAAGTAACAATCAAATCTTATACTGATGTTACTGGTGATATTGCTGCAATTCCTACTGGTGCGCGCATTCTAATTGACCCCAAGAGAACATGCTTTGCCCTATATGATTTGATTCCAGAAGGAGTACAAATTGTAGAAAGCTTGAACCCATCAAATTTGATGAAAGCACTTAAAAATGAGGTAGAGTTAGCACATACCAGAAATGCCATGATTAACGACGGGGTTGCTTTGACGCAATTCTTTAAGTGGTTGGAAGAAAATGTAGCTACTGGAGCATTGACAGAAATGTCTATTGCCGATAAGTTACAAGGTTTGAGAGCACAACAACCTGGTTTTAAAGACATCAGTTTTGACACGATTGCTGGTTACAAAGATCACGGTGCCTTACCACATTACAAGGCGGAACCAGACAGCAATTATACCTTAAAACCAGAAGGACTTTTATTGGTTGATTCTGGAGGACAATACATCACGGGAACAACTGACATCACACGTGTTATTTCTTTGGGACAATTGACTCAGGAAGAGAAAGATGATTACACCATTGTTTTAAAAGGTACCATTGAAGGTTCTCAAGCAGTGTTTACAGCGGGAACCAGAGGATATCAAATTGACGCCATTACCAGACGTTCCATTTGGGCAACTAAGAGAAACTATGGTCATGGAACAGGACATGGAGTCGGTTTCTTTTTGAATGTTCACGAGGGACCACATGTATTTAATGGTACAGCAACTGATATTGCTATTCTTCCAGGTATGATCACCTCCATAGAACCGGGATTGTACAGAGAAGGGAAACATGGAATTAGAATTGAAAATCTTGTCGCTGCAAAAAACATAGACGAGAATCAATTTGGTCAATTTATGGATTTTGAAACGTTGACACTGTGTTATATTGACACCTCATTGGTTGAAAAATCTTGGTTGCACCAAGAGCATATTGATTGGTTGAATGCATACAATGCGATGGTATATGAACGCATATCTCCAAAATTAGATCAAGAACACCAAGCGTGGTTGAAAGAAAAAACAAAAGCGATATAATTAAAAAAGAGACCAATAATTTGGTCTCTTTTTTTTTGCTTTACTATGACAAACCTTCCAAGGAAAGCTTTAATTTATTGTACATAAACCACAAGATCAATCCCGTAATACCTGCACATATGGCAATGGTACCCAAGCCTATAACAAAATTATCCCAAGCCAAAGCACCTACAATCATACCTACAGACCCCAAGGCAGTGTATGAAAAATTGATTACAGAAGCAGAAGCACCAGCACTCATATTGGGTTGCCCCAAGAGTACATTTGTCGCAAAGGTTCTCAAAAAACTATTATTAAAGGTAATGGGCATGAAACACAACAAAAACAATAGTGGAGATGTAACTCCTATGGTGCTGATTAAGATTCCAGAAATGGTAATGACTGTCAACCCTATATACAATAGTTTAATTCCTGAGATTAAATTGCGCACCCTAACAAATACAAAAGGCCCCAAAATGAGTACCAATGAATTGATGGCAAAAAACAGACTGTAATTTGTTTCTGACAATCCAAACCACTGCACGTAGATATAGGAACTCACAGCTATAAAGCCCATATAAATTAGAGAGGACATCCCGGTAGTCAATATCATCAACATAAACGAGCTGTTGGTAAATATCCCTCCCAATGGAATAAAGCTTTGCCAGATATTCCCTTGAAGCCTATTTTCCTTTTGAAGCGTTTCTCTGTATAAGGTTGTCAATAAAAAAGAACCAACAGAAAGTCCACAAAGAACAAAAAATGTAGTTCTCCAAGTGGCATATTTAATGATAAAAGCACCAATTACAGGGGCTAAGGTGGGAGCAAAAACACTGAGCATTTGTATCAGTGCTATGGTCTTGGCACGGTCATTAGCATTGAAAGAATCTTTGATAATGGCAGTAGCTATGGAAACCATACTTCCCGCACCTAGGGCTTCTAAAATGCGCAAGACAATCAATTGTTCCACTGTATCTATAAAAGCGCATCCAAGAGAGGCTAAGCTGTATAAAGCAATACCACATAATAGAACCGGTTTCCTACCATATTTATCACTCAGTGGTCCAAACAACAACATTCCAATGGCATAAAAGGCAAAGAACCCGACCAAAGTATAATTCAACATCTGAGAGTTGGTGTGCAATTCATCCAACAGCGTTGGGAAAGCGGCCAAATACATATCTGTTGACAAAGGGGAAGTCATGCTCAATATGAGCATCAAAAAGATCAGTGCTCCTTTTTTTAAAAATCGGCTGATTTAAAGTATTCATCATTTATCGAATTTTAATTCTATGAAACAAAAAAACTTGATGTGTTTCCACATCAAGTTTTTTTTATGTTTAAAGTAAGTCTTACTTAATAAAATCTACTGCATTAGCCAAAGCTTCAGTCATACCCTCAGGATTTTTACCTCCAGCAGTTGCAAAGAAAGCTTGACCTCCTCCACCACCTTGGATGAATTTTCCTAATTCTCTAACCACTTGACCAGCATTCAATCCTTTAGCTTCTACCAATTCTTTTGAGATATAACAAGTCAACATAGGTTTTCCTTCTGTGATTGTTCCTAAAACTAAAAAGGCATTGTTGTGATCAGCTCCCAACTCATAAGCCAAGTCTTTAGCACCATTTGGATCTAAATCCACTTGTTTAGACAAGAATTGAACTCCGTTGATCTCTTGAATTTCAGCAATAAGAGCTCCTTTCATTCCTTTAGCTTTATCTTTAAGCAATTGCTCTAACTGTTTTTTCAACTTTGCATTTTCATCTTGAAGCGAAATAACCGCCTTGATAGAATCTTGAGGGTTTTTCAACACCTCTTTAATTTCTTTTAAAGTTTGCTCTTGGTTGTTGAAGAAATCTTTTACCCCTTGATTGGTAATGGCTTCAATTCTTCTAATTCCAGCTGCAACAGCTCCTTCACTCATGATTTTAAAATGCCAAATCTCAGCTGTATTCTGAACGTGAATTCCTCCACACAACTCCATAGATTCACCAAATTTAATAGCGCGAACTTGATCTCCATACTTTTCTCCAAACAAAGCCATTGCTCCTTCTTCTAAAGCTTGAGCAAAAGGAATACTTCTGCGCTCAATCAAAGGCAATTGCTCTTGGATTCTTGCATTGACAAATGCTTCCACTTCTTGCAACTCTTGTTCCGTTACCTTAGCAAAGTGTGAAAAGTCAAAACGCAAATGGTTTGGAGATACCAAAGATCCTTTTTGTTCTACATGCGTTCCAAGAACGTGTCTCAATGCTTGGTGCAATAAATGCGTTGCAGAGTGATTGCTTGAACTTTTTGCACGCAACTCTGTGTTTACCTTAGCGACAAAAGTAGCCTCTAAGTTTTCTGGTAGTTGCTTTGTGAAATGTAAAATTAAATTGTTTTCTTTTTTAGTATCTAAAATTTGAATAGTTTCATTAGCTGATACCAAAACACCTTGATCTCCAACCTGACCTCCACCTTCTGCATAGAATGGCGTATGATCTAAAACTATTTGATATAATACACCGTCTTTTTTAGACTCGATTTTTCTTATTCTAGTGATTTTAACTTCGTTCTCAGATAAATCATATCCTTCAAAAGTTTCCACATTTCCTTCAATCAAAACATTCCAGTCGTCTTTTGACGTTTCTGAAGCTGCTCTTGAACGTTGTTTTTGTGCTTGCATTGCTGCATCAAATCCAGCCTCATCCAACTCATATCCTTTTTCTCTAAGAATCAAAGCTGTCAAATCAATTGGGAAACCAAAAGTGTCATACAATTCAAATGCTTTTGCACCGTCAACTGTTTTTCCAGATGTTTTTTCAATTACTTGATCTAATAAGTGCAACCCTTGATCCAATGTTCTCAAGAAAGAAGCTTCTTCTTCTTTGATTACATTCATTACTAAGTTTTTCTGAGCTGTAATTTCTGTAAAATAGAATCCCATTTGTTGAGATAATACTTCAACCAATTGATAGATGAATGGCTCTTTTTTATCCAAGAAGGTAAATGCATAACGAATAGCTCTTCTCAAAATTCTGCGAATCACATATCCAGCACCACCATTTGAAGGCAACTGACCATCAGCAATAGCAAAAGCTACCGCACGTACGTGATCAGAAATTACACGAATGGCAATGTTTGTTTTCTCTTCAGCATCATTAGCTGCTTTCACCGTATATTTAGCTCCTGTCAATTCAGAAACTTTTTGAATTAGCGGCGTGAACACATCCGTGTCATAGTTTGATTGTACCCCTTGTAAAACCATACAAAGACGCTCAAATCCCATACCGGTATCCACGTGTTGCGCTGGCAATTTCTCCAAAGATCCATCAGCTTTTCTGTTGAATTCCATGAATACATTATTCCAAATCTCAACTACTTGAGGGTGATCTGCATTAACCAAGTCTTTTCCTGAGATTAGAGCTTTTTCATCTGCATTTCTAATGTCCACGTGAATTTCAGAACATGGTCCACAAGGTCCTTGATCTCCCATTTCCCAGAAGTTGTCCTTTTTATTACCCAACAAGATACGATCTTCAGCAATTAATGTTTTCCAGATGTCGTAAGCTTCTTGATCAAAAGGTACATTTTCTTCTGCAGAACCTTCAAAAACGGTTACATACAAAATGTCTTTAGGGATTTTATAAACTTCAGTTAATAATTCCCAAGCCCAGTGAATTGCTTCTTTCTTGAAGTAATCTCCAAAAGACCAGTTCCCCAACATTTCAAACATGGTGTGGTGGTAAGTATCAATACCTACCTCCTCTAAATCATTGTGTTTCCCAGAAACACGAAGACATTTTTGAGTATCAGCAATTCTATTGCTCTTTGGCGTGGCGTTACCTAAAAAATATTCTTTAAACTGTGCCATCCCAGAGTTATTAAACATCAAAGTTGGATCGTCTTTTAAAACAATCGGAGCTGATGGAACAATTAAATGTCCTTTGCTTTCAAAAAATTGTAGAAATTGTTTTCTAATGTCTTGTGATTTCATATTTCGATACTTTCGATTTTAATTGATAGCTGTGCGTTTATAAAAAAACGGCAATGATTTTAAAACCAACCCCTTAGAGCATCTGTATTAAAGGAACAGACGTAATAAAATAAATTTCATTATCTTTGGGAAGTTAAATCTTACAAACCACTATTCACGAGCTTATAAGGTGCAAAAATAGTATATTTTAGTATATGGCGAAGGTAAAATATTATTACAATTCAGAAAAACTAGCCTATCAAAAGATAGAAACCAAAAAAAGAAAGAAAATTGGATATTTTCTGCTCTTCATCACGGCTGCGGCCTTGTTTGGTTTTTTGTGTTTTGTGCTGTTTTTGAACATCCCCTTCCTTCAAACACCAAACGATAAAAGCAACAACAGAACCATAGAAAATTTACTGTGGAACTACAAGGTGCTAAACAAACGTGTGGTGCAAATGGAAGAGGCCCTACAGTCTATTGAAAAAAGAGACGAAAACATTTACCGCACTTTATTTAACGAGGGATACCAAAGAAAAAATGCTATCCAAAGATCAAAAAACTACATCAATTGGGATAATCCAGAGGCTGTGGTCCGCATGACCCAAGAAAACATTGATTCAATTACTAATAAAATCATAAAACAAACCATTTCTTTGGATGAAATTGTAAAATTTGCAAAGAACAAAGAGAAACTTATGAGCGCTATACCGGCCATTCAACCGGTGCGAAATGAGGATTTGACCAGGATGGCATCTGGTTTTGGATACAGAAATGACCCGTTTACAAAAATTAGAAAATTTCACAAGGGCATGGATTTCTCCGCTAAAACGGGAACTCCAATACACGCAACTGGTGACGGACGCGTGGTGAGAGCAGACAACAGCATGTCAGGCTACGGAAATCACATTTTGATCCAACACGGATTTGGATATCAGACCCTGTATGCCCATTTGAGTAAATATAAAGTAAAAAGCGGGCAACATGTAAAACGTGGAGACGTTATAGGATATGTGGGGAGCACGGGAAGAAGTGAAGCAGCACACCTGCATTATGAAGTATATCAAAACAGCAAGGTTGTGAATCCATTGAATTTCTATTATGCCTCCATATCAGCAAAAGAATATGAGTTATTAACCATACAAGCAGAACAAGAAAATCAATCACTGGACTAATGAATATAGACTTACCTGAAAAGAGATATTATTCCATTGGGGAATTGGCACAAGCATTTGATGTCAATGCCTCATTGATCAGATTTTGGGATAAAGAATTTGATATTTTGAAACCAAAAAAAAATGCCAAAGGAAACCGCATGTTTACTCCGGCAGATGTGAAAAACCTCAGTTTGATTTATCACCTGGTGAAAGAACGTGGGTTCACCTTAGAAGGCGCAAAAGGACATCTTAAAAAAACAGATAAAAAACCGCTTGATAAGTTTGAAATGATTAGCAGATTGGAACATATCAAAAAAGAATTACTTGCTATTAAAGGCGAATTGTAACATTTTAAAAATAATCGAGACTAATACTAACAAATAAAAAATAGAGCTATGAAAAAGTGGATGATTCCTGTAGGTATTATTGCAGTACTTGTAATTGTTATTTACAGTTGGGCAAAAGGTATTAACAATACAGCAGTACAATTAAATGAAAACATTGGAGAGAGCTGGGGAAATGTTGAGACATCATACCAAAGAAGAAATGATTTGATTGGAAATTTAGTAAACACGGTAAAAGGTGCGGCTGATTTTGAGAAATCAACTTTGGAAGCGGTGATTAAAGCACGTGCAACAGCAACTCAAACCACTATTGATCCATCAAATATTACACCTGAAGATTTGGAGAAATTCCAACAAGCACAATCTGGAGTTAGCAGCAGTTTATCCAGATTATTGGTTACTGTGGAACAATATCCTGATTTAAAGGCCAACCAAAACTTCTTGAAACTTCAAGATGAATTGGCAAGTACTGAAAATCAAATTTTGACTGCTAGAACACGTTTTAACGAAGCAGTAAAACCATACAACAACCACGTTAAAACATTCCCAAACAATATTATTGCAGGAATGTTTGGATTCACAGAAAAATCATATTTCAAAGCAGATGCTGGAGCAGACAAAGCACCAGATGTAAGTTTTGACTTTAATAAATAAAAACATGTCAGCAAGTGAAGACTTTTTATCGTTAACAGAAGAAAAAGAAGTGGTCGCTGCCATTGGGCAAGCAGAGCGCAATACTTCTGGAGAAATCAGGGTTCACATTGAAGAGCATACAGAAAAACCTCCGCTTGAAAGAGCTCAGGAGGTTTTTTTTCAACTGGAAATGGAGCACACCAAACAGCGCAACGGCGTTTTGTTTTACATTGCAGCTCTGGATCACAGCTTTGTTATTCTTGGAGATGTGGGAATTGATCAGGTGGTTCCAAAAGATTTTTGGGACAAGACCAAAGACCTTGTTTTAAGACACTTCAAAGAAGGTGAAAACAAAGCAGGCTTAATTGCTGGAATTTTGGAAGCTGGGGAACAGTTAAAACACTATTTCCCCTATGATGCTGCTACAGATGTAGATGAATTGTCCAATGAAATATCAAGAGGATAGATGAAGATATCAACTGCTATAAAATACTGGTGTTTTCTGGTGTTGCTGCTCTTTACCGTTCCCGGTTGGACACAATACAAAATTCCGGAAAAACCAGCACAGAAAAGTGAACAGACTTCTGTTTATGACTATGCCAATTTACTGGACAAGAATCAAAAGAAGACGCTTGAGACAAAATTGATCAACTATGCAGACACCACTTCAACACAAATGGTGGTCAGCATTATTGAGAGTCTCAAAAATGAGGACATATCCCAATTGGCAACCAGATGGGCACATACCTGGGGTGTGGGTCAAGAGAAGGAAGACAATGGTATTTTCATCCTTTTAAGTGTTGGTGACAGACGCATCCATATTGTAAATGGCTATGGCGTGGAAGACCGTATGACAGCAGGTATCACGGGAGAAATTGTTAGAAATGAAATTATTCCCTACTTTAAAAATGGGGATTATTACGGCGGTTTGGACAATGGTACTAATGCGATCATCAAACAATTACAAGGAAAATACAAAGGAACGCGTGTGAATAACAATGAAGGAGACGGTTCTGTTGGAATTATCTTTATTATTGTAATATTCATCGTGTTGTTTACTTTAATATCAAGCAAAAAAGGCGGTGGAAATTCGGGCAGCAGTGGCGGCGGACCTTCCTTGTCAGACATCATCATACTGAGCAGTATGGGCAGACGCAGCGGCGGCTTTGGCGGTGGATCCTTTGGTGGTTCTGGCGGCGGTGGCTTTGGCGGCGGAGGCTTTGGTGGTGGATTTGGCGGTGGCGGATTCTCTGGCGGTGGCGCAGGTGGAAGCTGGTAATTATATAAG
>JAGHSS010000029.1 GCA_018065745.1 Candidatus Neoflavobacterium equi
TTATTATATTTGCAAACTAGTACAAAATAATGAGAAAATTTATAATCGTTTTACTGTGTCTTATAGGGACACCATCTGCAAATGCTCAAATTCACGAATTGGGTGTTTTTGCTGGTGGAAGTAACTATATAGGAGATGTTGGAAAAACCAACTATGTTAACCCAGATCATTTGAGCTTAGGGTTATTATACAAATGGAACAGAAGCATCAGACATGCATGGCGTGTTTCCTATACGCACGGAAAGATCTCTGGAAATGATTTAAAGTCCAAAGCGCCTAGCAGAGTGGAACGCGGTTATAAATTCAACAACAGTATTGACGAGCTGGCCTTGGGAATTGAATTCAATTTCTATGACTTTGATTTACACAGCCTAGATCTTCAAATCACCCCTTACATCCACACGGGTGTTGCTGGTTTCAAATATGATGAAAATTATTTTGACGCTGGTGTTCTCAAATCAGACGGGGATAAATTTGGATTGGCAATTCCCATGACTGTTGGAGTAAAAACCAATTTATTGAGCAGATTAGTAATCGGTGTTGAAACCGGTTTTAGATATACATTTACAGACAACTTGGATGGAAGTAATCCAAAAGACAACCGTTTTGAGGCCAACAGATTTGGCAATCTTGACAGTAAAGACTGGTATGTATTCACAGGAGTGACACTTACCTATACTTTTGGAAAAAACCCATGCTTTTGCGCAAACTAATTTTATGAATACAGTAGAATCCTTAGACAAAAACAACATTCCAAATCATGTGGCCATTATTATGGATGGCAATGGAAGATGGGCTAAAAAGCAGGGAATGTTACGTGTTTTTGGACATGAGAACGGAACAAAATCAGTGCGAACTACCATTGAAGCAGCAGCAAAATATGGAGTTAAAAACTTAACTTTATATGCTTTTTCATCAGAGAATTGGAACAGACCAAAACTGGAAGTGGAAGCTTTAATGCGCTTATTGGTTAAATCATTGAAAAATGAATTGGCTACTTTAAGCAAGAATAACCTTAAATTAAACATCATTGGCAACGTGAGTTTACTCCCAAAAGGAGTACAAGAAGAATTGAATTATGTGGTTGAAAAAACAAAAAACAATACACATATGACAATAACTTTAGCTTTAAGCTACGGTTCTCGCGAAGAAATAACCAATATGATTAAAGAAATTAGTAAAAAAGTTAAAAATAATATAATTTCGTCAGACGCTATTGACGAATCAATTATTAATCAGCATCTTTACACGCATGATCTTCCTGACGTGGACCTTGTTATTAGAACAAGTGGAGAACAAAGGATCAGCAATTTCCTACTTTGGCAGATTGCCTATGCTGAACTTTATTTCACAGAAGTTCTGTGGCCTGATTTTACAGAAGATCATTTTATTAACGCTCTGATGAGTTATCAACAGAGAGAACGAAGATTTGGAAAAACAAGTGAACAAATTAAATAATCCAAGAATGTTTCAAAAAGCTATCAAGCTCTTTTGCGGTGTGGTATTTATAGGACATGCGTCTTATGCACAGGCACAAGAAAACTTACCATTTAAACAAAGTCAAAAGTATACCTTAGCAGATATTGAAGTTACTGGAAAGGTGAATTATAACGCACAAACCGTTATCACTTTTACTGGTTTAGACAAGGGACAAAGCATCAGTGTACCTGGAGATCAAATTAGCAGCGCAATTAAGAAACTTTGGAAACTAGGTTTGTTTAGTGATGTAAATTTTTATGTCAACAAAATACAAAATGACAGTATCTACCTGCAATTAGACATCAACGAATTGCCAAAGCTTAACGAAGTAAAGTTTGTTGGAGTTAAAAAAGGGAAGGCTGAGAGTTTAGTTAAAGATACTGGGTTAGACAAAGGAAAAGTGGTAAATGAAAATTTACAGAACAACACCAAAAATTACATTGTCAACAAATACAGAAAAGACGGGTTCTTCAACACCAAAGTTAATATCAACACCATTGCTGACACAGCAGCCAACACCGTGAATATGGTAGTAAATGTGGATCGTGGAAGCAAGGTGAAAATATCCTCTATTGATTTTGATGGGAATACACAACTCACAGATTCAAAGTTGAAGAAAGCGATGAAGGACACCAAAGTCAAAGGGTTCTTAAATCCATTTAGAATTTTCAAACCGTCCAAATTTGTAGAAGAAAAATACAAAGAAGACTTGGTGAAAATTGTGGACAAATACAAAGAAAACGGATTTAGAGATGCCAGAATCGTCAAAGAAGACGTTGTTTACAACGACAAGAAAAACACAGTAGACATTAAGATTGATGTTGCTGAAGGAGAGAAATACTATTTTGGAGATATTCGTTTTGTAGGAAATTCTGTTTACACAGAAGACCAATTGAAGCGAACCTTGGGAATTTCTAAAGGAGAAGTTTACAACGGTAAATTACTTCAAGAACGCATTTACAACAAGGCAAATCCAGATGCGAATGACATTACCAATTTGTATCAAAACAACGGATACATTTTCTCTAATATCGCCGCTGTTGAGACCAGAACTGCAAATGACACCATTGATTTTGATGTAAGAATTACAGAAGGACCTTTGGCATACATCAACTCAGTAAAGGTTAAAGGAAATGACAAAACCAATGACCATGTTATCTACAGAGAATTGCGCACACGTCCTGGTGACAAATGGAGCAAGGAAAATGTAGTTAGAACCATTCGCGAATTGGGACAATTGGGATTCTTTGATCCAGAAGCTTTGTCTCCAGATGTGAAACCTAACCCTGCAGACGGTACTGTTGACATTGAATATACAGTAGTTGAAAAAGGAGCCAGCCAAGTTGAATTACAAGGTGGTTATGGTGGAGGAAGTTTTATTGGTACCCTTGGATTGTCCTTTAATAACTTCTCAGCCAGAAATATTTTCAATAAGAAATCATACAGACCGCTTCCAATGGGAGACGGGCAAAAGATGTCCTTGAGAATGCAAGCAAGTACTTACTATCAAACGTATTCCTTGTCTTTCTCTGAGCCTTGGTTGGGTGGTAGAAAACCAATTGGATTCTCTGCTTCCATCTCACACAGTAAACAGTTCTTATACAACTATTATACGTACGATGTAACCAAAGATCAAAGTTTCAACATCACCACATTAAGTGTTGGTTTGAGCAAGAGATTAACGGTGCCAGATGATTATTTCAGTTTGTCACAAGCAGTGAGTTTCCAATATTTTGACTTGAACAATTACAACACAGGGTTGTTCACCTTTGGAAATGGATTCTCAAATAACTTGGCATACAATGTTGCTTTAAGTAGAAACAGTAAGGGTAAAAACCCAATCTTCCCTACTTATGGTTCTGAGTTCACATTGAGTGGTAAATTCACGTTACCTTACTCTTCTTTCAACGGAGTGGACTACAAAAACTTGGCAAATCAAGAAGAATATAAAACAAAAACGACAGCAAATTCGTTTACCGCAAACGGACAATATGTTCCAGCAGGTACTTACTTAGATGCTAACGGAAATGCAACTGCAGGAAATGATTATTCATTGGCTGCAGTAGACCAAGCTAAATTGGATCAAAAAAGATTCAACTGGTTGGAGTATTACAAAGTGAAATTTAAGGGAGATTGGTACAACACCATCGGTGTTGTTGCAGATCAACCCTTAGTTTTAAGAACCCTTGGAGAATTTGGATTCATGGGAGCTTATAACAACGACAGAGGATTGGTTCCTTTTGAACGTTTCTACCTTGGTGGAGACGGGATGGCCAACTTCACAATGGATGGAAGAGAAGTGGTGCAATTGCGCGGTTATGAAAACCAAGCATTAACTCCACTAAATGATAAAGGAGAGCAAATTGGAGGAACTATTTACAATAAATTTTCAATGGAATTGCGCTACCCAATCACATTGAAACCATCAGCATCTATTTATTTATTAGCATTTGCTGAAGCGGGAACATCATTTGGTAGTTTTAGAAATTACAACCCATTTGACTTGAAACGTTCAACAGGTGCCGGTATTCGTGTATACATGCCAATGTTTGGACTTTTGGGAATTGACTTTGCTTACGGACACGACGCTGCTCCAGGACAATCTCAGCCAAGTGGATGGCAAACGCACTTTATTATTGGACAACAATTTTAATTTTGGCACGATAGTTGAAAATAAAAAAATAAGATATGAAGAAATTTCTTTTGATCGCTTGCATCGCATTAAGTTCCCTGAACACACAGGCTCAAAAAGGTGCTAAGGTTGGTTATATTGACATGGATTACATCCTGGAAAAAACACCAAGTTATGCAGACGCAAAAAACAAGTTAGAGCAAAAAGCGAATTCTTGGAAACAAGAGATAGAAGCTAAAAAAGCTGAAATAAAAAATTTGCAAGATGCGTTAAATAAAGAACGTGTGGTATTAACCAAAGAACTCATTGCTGAGCGCGAAGAAGAAATACAAACGTTGACCAAAGAATTGCTTGATCACCAAGATAAGAGATTTGGTCCCAAAGGTGATTTGATGATTCAAAGAGCTACTTTGGTAAAGCCCATCCAAGACCAGGTGTTCAACGTGGTTCAGGATATTGCAGAACAAAGAAGTTATGATTTGATCTTTGACAAATCTTCAGACCTGACCATCTTGTTCGCTTCTAAGAGATTTGATGTTAGTGATATTGTTTTGAGAACACTATTGAGAACAGAGAAAAAAGAGAATCTCTCTAAGAAAGAAGAGAAGAAACAAGAAGTGAAAGACAAAGAAGTTGATGACAGAAGAGAAGATCCAAGCATCGCAGTCAAAGAAAAGGCTGCAGAAGATAAAAAAGATGCACGTCAGAAAATCATCGACGACAGAAAAGCTGCTGCAGACGCAAGAAGACAAGAACTTTTAGACAAGAGAAATCAAATGATAAAAGAACGTCAAGAGGCTGCAGAAAAGAGAAGACTTGACGCTTTAGAGAAGAGAGAAGCATTGAAAAATAAAAACAAAGAAAAGGTAGATTAAAAATAATAAATTAGAAAGATGAAACAATTTAGAACTTTACTTATTGCTGCAGTGATGTTTATTGGTGCTAACCAAGCAATGACTGCTCAAGCAAAAACGGCACATATTGACGTTACTGAACTTATGACTAACATGCCTGACATGAAAAAAGCCCAAGGTGAATTACAAAAACTTGGTGAAAACTATGACAAGCAATACCAACAAATGGCTAGTGAGTTCCAAACAAAAATGCAAAAATACGATTCTGAGCAAAAAACGGTTTCTGATGCAGTTAACGAAACTCGTATGAAAGAAATGCAAGAAATGCAATCAAGAATCCAAGCGTTCCAACAAGAAGCTCAAAAACAATTAGAAACTAAAAGAGAAGAGTTATTGCGTCCAGCAATGGAGAAAGCACAAGCTGCTATCAAAAAAGTTGCTAAAGCTAAAGGATACCAATACGTTTTAGATTCAACTGTAGGTTCTGGAGTTATCTATGCTGATGGACCAAACTTATTAGCTGATGTTAAAAAAGAATTAGGTTTCTAATATCAAAAAAATATCATATCTTAACTGTTCACTAATTTTTTAGTGGACAGTTTTTTTTTACTTTTGATCCTATGAATAAGCACACACAGCCCATCGGTATTTTTGATTCAGGAATTGGAGGTACTTCTGTATGGAAGGAGATCCACGCGTTGCTACCACATGAAAACACCATCTACTTGGCAGATTCTAAAAACGCACCTTACGGCATTAAAACCAAAGAAGAAATCACGGCTTTGAGCTGCAAGAATGTAGAATTTCTATTGGACAAAGGTGCCAAAATTATTGTTGTTGCCTGCAATACAGCAACCATGAACGCCATTGAAACGCTAAGAGCTACTTTTGACGTCCCATTCATTGGCATGGAACCTGCAATCAAACCTGCTGTTGCCTTGACCAAAACCAAAACTATTGGTGTTTTAGCCACAAAAGGAACGCTTACAAGCACTAAATACATGGAACATGAGCACTATTACCCAGAAGTGCATATCATGGATCAAATAGGCTATAATTTAGTTCAATTGATAGAAGAAGGGAAATTGGACAGCGAAGAGATGACCCAATTACTCAAAGAATACACCCAACCGATGCTGGATCAAAACATGGACTGCTTGGTTTTGGGATGTACCCACTACCCTTATCTCAGACCTCAACTGCAACGCCTGCTGCCGGCACACGTTCACATCATTGACTCTGGAGCGGCAGTAGCCAAACAAACCAAAAAAATACTTGAAGAAAACAATTGGTTAAATACAGCAGCAACACCTGGATTGTGTATGTTCCACACCAATAGCGATGCTGCCGTTTTAAAACATATTTTAGGATTTGACAAAGAAGTATATCAAACCTCCTTTTAATTAGCTATTCTTTGTTCCAAGACGCATACATCACATAGTTTTCAGAGATGCGTGCAATCTCACCTTTAAAGGAAGATTGGTCAATATCTTTTACTTTTCTTGCTGGAATTCCAGCATAGATAGAACCTGATTCCACTACCGTGTTTTGGGTTACAATCGCACCTGCAGCAACAATAGAATTACTTTCAATCACGCAGTTGTCCATCACAATTGCGCCCATTCCAATCAACACATTGTCTTGAATGGTACATCCGTGAACGATTGCCTTGTGACCAATAGAAACATTGTTCCCAATCGTCGTTGGGTGTTTTTCATAGGTACAATGAATGATCGCACCGTCCTGAACATTCACCTTGTCCCCCATTTTTATATAGTGTACATCACCGCGAATAACTGCGTTGTACCAAACACTACAAGAAGCCCCAAAAGTGACTTCTCCAACAATAGTTGCATTTTCTGCCACATAACAGTCTGCAGGAATTTGAGGCGCTTTGCCTCTAACTTGTTTAATTAAAGCCATAAGTATATAGAATAAAAAAAGTCCCTTGGTAGGGACTTTCAAATATAGTAAAATTTGTTGTATTAGTTCGTTGCAGGACAGTTACAGTGCCATCTGTCTTTTTTACACCAGAAGTCAAATCCTAAGGTAATTTGGTGGAATCCACCTGAATCATAGGTCATATCACCCATAACATGAGAATAAGTATATGAAACCATGAAGTTGTTCACATTCACACCAATAAACGGAGTGATGTACTGAAGTGTTTGGTCAGCAACCTTACCACCTGTCATGTATTCTGTACCATCAAATCCATTTCTGTAAGAGATCCCCCCCCAGAATTTCCCTTGATCAAAGTTTTTATACGCTTTCAAGTTGATATCTAACGTTTTTCCCTTTGTGAATTCTGTGTATTGGAACATCAAAGAAGGCTCCAACAACACGCGGTCCTCTTCTCCAAAAACGTATCCAACACTTGCAATATATTTTCTTAAGTTATAACTTTCATATTCGCTGTAGATGTCGCGTTTTTGTTCCAATGCGTTACGCACTGTTCCATGGAAATAAAACTCCCCATAGAAGTAAGACATTCCAAAATCAACATTGAAGTCAGAACCTTTTACCAACATACCATTTCCTACAGATGGATCACCAATTGCTTCAGATGTAAAACGTGTTTGATCCAAAGTTGTTTGGAACAATCCCGCACTTAATCCAAAGGAAAGACGATTCAAATCTTGATTTCCGTAATTAAATTTGATGTGATGTGCATAGGTAATTTTAGCTCCCTTTTGGGCGTGGAAACCATTTTTATCATTGAACATCGTCACCCCCATAGCAGAAGGCGTGTCCTCACCAATTTTGGTATTGAAGGTTAACGTTTGCAATTGTGGCGCTTCAGCATGACCAAACCACTGTTGTCTAGCCGTTAATCTCACCTTGGCACAATTTGCTGCACCGGCCATTGAAGGGTGCAATAAGTAGTAGTTATCTGATAAATAATCTGAATATACCGCAATTCCCTCTTGAGCTAAAGACACCTGTGACACAAGCATCCCCAATAATAAAAAGCTTTTTTTAAAAATATTCATGGGTTGTAAATTTGTACTGATTTTTGCAAACCAGTATTTCAGTTAATTTTAATTTAGTCAGTTTAGTTAGTCTTACTA
>JAGHSS010000330.1 GCA_018065745.1 Candidatus Neoflavobacterium equi
AATTAAATCTTATATGCCATGAAACAAACAACTGCAAATATTCCCTTGATGTTTTTATACCATCATCTGTATAACATCAGCAGTAAAGCCTATTTATGTTAACCAATAAAATATTGTAAAATGAAGGAGATACACATTGGCAGCTTGATTAAAAAACGAGTTAAAGAAATTGATATTGACAAGGAGCGATTGACGGGCTTTTTTAATTGTAATGAACAGGATATTTTAGAAGTATACCACAAAAAGACCATAGACAGTCTGGAGTTACTCAAGTGGAGTAAACTTTTAAAATATGATTTTTTCAGAATTTACAGCGGACATCTAATTCTATATGCACCGTTGAGCAATCCCAACAAAAAGAGCAATCCAACCCGTTTACCCGTTTATAAGAAAAATGTATACACCAAAGAAATTATTGATTATTTCATTGAAGTCTACAATTCCAAAGAGAAGACCGTTTCACAGATCATTGAGGATTATCAAATCCCCAAGACAACCTTGTACAAATGGTTAAAGAAATACAACAGCCATTAGGCTGTATCAAAATCATACAACTGAAAAAATTAAAGAATACTACTCGAACACTAAAATTCATCTATATGCCAAAATACAAGAGACCCGATTATAAAAAAATCTACAAAGAAATCATTGCAAGAAAATATCCAGACAAAATGAAACAATGTGAGACCATTTTAAACAAAGAGTACCTCATTGATTTTGACATCATCAAATTGTCTAATATTTTAAATGCCGGTGAAAACAAAGAAAATCAAATTTTCAAATCTTATGATAAAGAGAGTATTCTGTGTATTTTAGAATTCCAGAAGAAACACAAATACAACAATACGGAAGTCTCAAATGTACTTAGCATCAGCAGAAATACCATCGGCAAATGGCGCAAACTGTATACCGTTTAAAATAAACGGCTACAGTTCTTGAAATGCATCTGACATTTGGTTCTCATCCATGGCAACGTATGCATAATGGCGTGGTAAAAACCAACCCAAACTCTGCATAAATTGTCTGTAGTGATGTTCATCGCTAAACGCTTGAGGAACGGCATTGAAAACAAGATCTTGAGAGGCATTGTTACCGTCTTTGGTTCTGCGCATCATCAAAAATACTTTTGGTTGCTCCACTCCATTCATTTTGAAATAGGCGCTCAACACATTTCTTGTTGTCTGTGGAAGTATTTCAAAAGTAGGTTGTCCAACCAATACTTCTTCATTTTCTGTGATCACCTCATCTGCTACTTCTTTTGAAAATGCAGTAGGCTCTGTAGTATAAAAGGTTTTATTAACGTGGTAATTTACCAAGTCTCCATAGCTTAAAACCCAGTCTGCATGGGTATCTGTTGGATTAATAACCACCCCAAATCCATTTTCCATGATGAATTCTGGAATCATATGCTCCAAAACATAACATTGAAATGGTTTGTTTGGTTCAGGTAAAAACAATTGAAAGTAAGGATATCCATCAGGACCGGTTACAATCTGTGGTTCTCCACAGGTAAAACTTGCTGTTGGCAAGACGTCAAGAAACGCTGCACTCCAGGCTTCATCACGTGACTCACGTGGCGTTTGTATCAATTCAAATAAAATTTGAGTGTGTTCCAAATTTCCCAAATACTTTGGATCAACAGCATTTTCTTCAGCAGGTCCTTCAGGATTTAATTCCTTGATAGCAACTGAATCTGTTGCGTCTGCTGTTGTTTCTAAAAATGCTAAAGATGCTGAAGAATCAGAAATCTTTGCAACAGCCTCTTCTGTTTCAGAAACTGCAGAAACAACGGTATCCATTACAATTACTTTTGGTTCTTCAACAACTTCTTCTAGCTCGTTTTTAATGGCCTCAGAATATAAATCCAAAGGTTTTTTATCTTCATTTGCCAACGCTTCAGGCTTGTTGTCTTTTGTGTCTTTCTTCTTCAAGAAATCAAATATTC
>JAGHSS010000002.1 GCA_018065745.1 Candidatus Neoflavobacterium equi
CAAATATATTTTTAAGGAAATTAATATAATGATTACTTTAGCGAAAGTAAACAAAAAAAGTACCAAATGTCTGAAAAACCTTTAATTTTAGTAACAAACGACGACGGAGTTTTAGCTCCAGGAATACGATTTTTAATTGATGTAATGAAAGAGATTGGCGAGGTTGTAGTGGTGGCGCCAAGCAGTCCGCAATCTGCTATGGGACACGCAATTACAATCAACAGCACGTTGAGTTTGGAGAAATTAAATATAGACAAGGACTTGAAGGCAGAATACAGCTGTTCTGGTACACCTGTTGATTGTGTCAAAATTGCCTTAAGTGAAATTTTGGATAGGAAACCTGACCTTTGTGTATCTGGTATTAACCACGGCTCTAACTCTTCAATTAATGTAATTTATTCTGGAACGATGAGTGCCGCTGTGGAAGCGGGAATTGAAGGAATCCCTGCAATTGGTTTTTCACTCTTGGATTTTTCTTGGAACGCCAAGTTTGAACACACAAAAACATACATCAAACAAATAACTACTGAGGTGTTGAAAAACGGACTACCAAAAGGTGTCGTACTCAATGTCAACCTACCAAAGGAGGAAATCAAAGGAATCAAAATTTGCAGACAAGCAAAAGCCTCTTGGCAAGAAAGCTTTGACAAGAGAACCAGCCCACACGGGAAAGAATACTACTGGCTGTCTGGTGAATTTGTGAATCAAGACGCGGGTGAAGATACTGATGAATGGGCTTTGAAACATAACTATGCATCAATTGTACCGGTGCAATTTGACTTGACGGCATACCATGCCATCCAACAATTAAACGATTGGGAACTGTAATAATGAAAGAAAAAAATAGTAACGTAATAATTGGATTTTTGCTCAGCATGCTTTGTGGCGCGTTGGGGATGTTTATCTTTTTGTCTATAATAGCCACAGGAGATGTGTTGGAACAATACTACTTCCTGAAAGCTCAAAACCAATTGGGAAAAATTATCGCTCTTGGAGCAATCCTGAACCTGGCCTTGTTTTTTGGTCTGCTGCAATTGAAAAAGGACAAAATGGCCAGAGGGGTTATTTTTGGAACCATCGTTTTGGCATTACTTACGCAAATATTATAATACATGAAATACTATATAATAGCTGGTGAAGCATCTGGAGACTTACATGCCTCCAATTTGATGAAACAAATTTTTCAAAAAGATCCCAATGCAGAAATACGCTTTTGGGGAGGGGACCTTATGCAAAATACAGGTGGTACGCTTGTAAAACACTACAGAGAACTTGCTTTCATGGGATTTGCTGAAGTAGTCAAAAACTTAAAGACAATTCTGGGAAATATCAAATTTTGTAAACGCGATATTTTAAACTTTAAACCGGATGCAATTATATTCATTGACTACCCGGGGTTCAATATGAGAATTGCGAAATGGGCAAAACCGTTAGGCATTCCTACTCATTATTATATATCACCTCAAATATGGGCTTGGAAAGAAGGAAGAATTAAAGCCATCAAAAGAGATGTGGACCACATGTATGTCATCCTGCCTTTTGAAAAGGATTTTTATGAGGTAAAACACAATTATAAGGTAAACTTTGTAGGGCATCCGCTAATTGATGCCATCCACAACAGACCTAATGTGGACAGAGAAAAATTCCTTCGCGACAATAACCTTGATCAAAGACCTATCATTGCGTTGCTACCGGGAAGTAGAAAACAAGAAATAGAAAAAATGTTGTCTGAAATGTTGTCTGTAGTGGATGATTTTAAAGACTATCAATTTGTAATTGCTGGAGCTCCAAGTCAAGAGTTTAGTTTTTACCAAACGTTCCTCAAAAAAGAACAAGTACATTTCATAAGCAATAAGACCTATGACCTGCTTTCAGTTGCTCATGCGGCCTTGGTTACTTCAGGAACAGCAACGCTTGAAACAGCACTTTTCAAAGTTCCAGAGGTTGTACTTTACAAAACAAGTAATGTATCTTACCAAATTGCCAAAAGAGTAATCAACCTGAAATACATCTCTTTGGTTAATCTAATCATGGATCAGGAGATTGTAAAAGAGCTAATTCAAGAAGAATGTAGCTATAAATTTATCAAGGAAGAATTGTCTAAAATCTTAGATGTAAACAATAGAAAATCAATGCTTAAGAACTATGATTTACTAGAGGAAAAGTTAGGCAGAGAGGGCGCTAGCGCCAAAACAGCTGAAAAAATTATCAATTCTTTAGTACGAAATTGATTATTTATTCATAAATTAGAAAAAAATATAACAGATGAAAGGGATAATATTTACCATAGCGGCAGCAGCATTACTAGTTTCTTGTAAGTCAAATTCTTCAATAGTGACAAAAAAGGAAGAAGCGGTCAAACGTGGTATGTATAATACTCCTGAATATACTAAAGTAGCATCTTCAACAAATAAAAACAACGCTTCAAAAGCGGTGAACATTAAAACAGCGCACGCAAAGAGCAATGTTTCTAAAAACACAGCAAACAGCACACTTGCAAATACAGATGCTGATAAAGTAAATGTAAAAGTGTCTAAAAATGAAACCGCAGCTTTTTATAAAAGTGATGATATCATTTCAAACGCAAAAACATATTTGGGTGTGAAATATAGAAGTGGTGGAACTTCAAGACAAGGAATGGATTGTTCTGGTTTAGTATCTACCGTGTTTAATGAATTTGACTTTGAATTGCCAAGATCATCAAGAGATATGGCAAGCATTGGAGTGAAGATTGAGGATGACCAAGTGATGAGAGGAGATTTAGTTTTCTTTAAAACCAATGGAAGAAGCGTGATAAACCACGTGGGAATTGTGGTTGAAGTAACAGAAGATGAAATCAAATTTATCCATTCGTCAACATCTAGAGGAGTAATTATCTCCTCAAACAAAGAGCCTTACTACAACAAGAGCTACGCACAAGCAAATAGAATTTTCTAGTACTTAAAAACATATTAAAATACAAACTGCGCTTTTATTCTTATCTTTTAAGAATGAAAGCGTTTTTGTATCCAGTAATCGCATTGTGTTTCAGTTTTATAGTAGGTATTTATATTCAATACATATTTTCTTTAAACTGCAACCTACTCCTGCCTGCTGTATTGCTCTTCATAAGCAGCGCTTACGTCATAAAAAATCAAAATCTAAAAACCCTGTGTGTGCTTTGTTGCTTCATTGCTTTGGGTGCCACCCACAAAAACATCCACCAACATCTTGGATATAAAAATCATTTTTTGAGAATTACAGAGAAAGACACGTTGTCTGTGATGAAACTCAATATTACAGAGGTTTTGAGAAGCTCCAAATACTACAATAGATTTTATGGTGAAATCTGCGCCAAAAACAACCAAAAGACCTTTGGTAAAATACTTGTATATCAAGACATCAAAGACAGCACGAAATTGAGTATAGGCACCAAAATAACAACCATTGCAGAGACCGCTCAAATTAGACGACCGAACAATCCCAACCAATTTTCCTACAGCCAATACCTAGGCAACAAAAACATGAGCAGCAGTGTAAAACTGCAAGGAGAAAACTACAGGGTTACAGGACAAATAAAAAATATAAAATTCCACCTTGATCAAATAAGAACGGTGCTGATAAGCTCCTTTGACAAACAGAATTACAACCGCTGGACAATGGATTTTATCAAAGCATTCCTCTTTGGTCAAAGACAAGAAATGGACAGGGATTTGAGAAATGAATTTACTAGAGCTGGAGTAATACACATTTTAGCCATTTCTGGACTCCATACAGCCATCATCTACCAATCTGCACAATTAGTGATGAGACCGCTCAAAAAAAGGTACCTGAGAAGTAAAAGCGTAGTAATATTGTCTTTGGCAATTCTGATTGTATTTGCAGGAATATGTAATTTTCAAAATGCCGTGACAAGAGCTGCCTTGATGCTTACAATACTAACCATTTCAGAATACTACTTTAAGAAAGTAGACATCTTGAATACCCTTTTCACAGCAGCATTTATCATACTGCTTTGGGATCCAAACCAACTTTTAGATGTGGGCTTTCAATTGAGTTTCTTAGCTGTTTTGGCATTGGTAAATCAAGAGAGAACTCCATCAAAAGACAAAAAAATAACAACGGCAGTATTAAAATACTTTTCAAATTTAAATAAAGCTTCTTGGACGGTACAGATCTTCCTTTTGCCTTTATTATTGTTCTATTTCCACCAATTCCCTACCCTTTTTTTCATTGCCAACATAATCATCATTCCATTAGCAACTTTAGTACTGCAGATGTTATTACTCACTTTGATTTCTAATTTTACTTTTGATTGGCTATCCCATATTTTCGGCCAAATATCCAAACACGGAATCCAATTGATTATAGACACCATCCAAGCGATCAATAAAATCCCCTGGAGCACAATTACAGAAATCCCTTTTACTGACAACATGACTTACATAACACTGGGAACCGTGTTTGTTTTTATAATATGGAAAGGAAAACAATTGAAAATAATTGCCGTATTAATGGCGATACTAATAAGTGCGACTACAGCTCATGAAATTGACAATGTCAACAATAAAGAGGAATTTAAAATTGCCCACCATGGGTTGAACCAGCTGGTATACATAAAGAATAGGGCGAACAAAATACAGATTCACAGCAGTGATACTCACATTGCAAATCAAGAAATAGTTAGTAGATACAATACAGAAGATTTTCACTTCCCTAAAGAGATTGGTACAATGCAGCCATTTTATAAATTCAAGGACAAAAACATCGTTTATTTATATGAGCCATCAGCAATGCCAAATTTAGACACCATACACTACTTGGTGTTGGGAAATAACACAAGCATCAATTTGGAGAGACTGCATAAAACAAATAACATACAACAAGTGGTTTGTGATGCTACAAACAAAAAATATTATAATGATATAATGAAAAAATACTGCGACAAAAAAAAACTCCCATTTCATAATGTATATGAAATG
>JAGHSS010000369.1 GCA_018065745.1 Candidatus Neoflavobacterium equi
ATTGGAACCTAATTCCGGTTTTTTTAGTTTTTGATAACTCTTTTTTTACGGTTAATTATAGTCAAAATTGGAGTGGGATTACGGTCTATAAAGTGCTTTAAATACCTCTAATATCTTATGAATACAGCTTAAAAAGACTGTGTAACTAAGGTTGATCAATACTTGAATATATAAAAATTACAATCGGAATTAATGTTTATTAAATGAGAATACACAGGCTACAAGCCTTGTAAATACAAGGGTTTGTGGATTATATATAAAAACAACCTCCTTGTGTTCCACGTGGAACATAAGGCTTAATGATAACTAAAATACAGGACCGTCCTAAAGACGTTCCACGTGGAACAATGAGTTTATTTCAAGATCAATATGACGTTATTGTAGTAGGTGCTGGACACGCAGGTTGCGAGGCCGCAGCAGCTGCTGCTAATATGGGATGCAGTACACTTTTAGTGACCATGTCACTTCAGAATATTGCACAGATGAGTTGCAATCCAGCAGTAGGTGGAATTGCCAAAGGACAGATCGTTCGTGAGATCGATGCATTGGGTGGTTACACTGGAATTGTTTCAGACAAAACAGCCATTCAATTTAAGATGCTTAACAAGTCAAAAGGACCTGCAATGTGGAGTCCAAGAGTGCAGTCTGACCGCATGCTTTTTTCAGCAGAATGGCGCAACACTTTAGAGCAGATTCCCAACCTAGATTTCTACCAAGAAATGGTTTCAGGAATACTGTTTGAAGGAGATAAAGTTGTCGGTATAAAAACCAGTTTGGGAATTGAAATTAAGTCCAAAACTGTAGTCCTTACCAACGGTACTTTTTTGAACGGTTTGATCCACATTGGAGAGAAACAATTTGGTGGAGGTAGAGCAGGAGAAAGTGCTGCTTATGGCATCACAGAAGATTTGATTAAAATGGGATTTGAAGCCGGAAGAATGAAAACCGGAACTCCTCCAAGAGTTGATTCACGCTCTTTAGATTTCTCCAAAATGGAAGAGCAACCTGGAGATGTTAACCCATCTAAATTTTCTTACTTAGACATTACAAAACCTTTGACAACTCAACGCAGTTGTCACATGACTTATACCTCTTTGGAAGTTCACGATTTGTTGCGTGAGGGATTTGATCGTTCGCCTATGTTCAACGGTAGAATCAAAAGTTTAGGTCCAAGATATTGTCCTTCTATTGAAGACAAGATTAATCGTTTTGCAGACAAAGACCGTCACCAAATTTTTGTTGAACCAGAAGGATGGAATACGATTGAAGTTTACGTCAATGGATTTTCAACTTCACTTCCAGAAGATGTTCAGTTCAAAGCGTTGCGCAGTGTAGCAGGTTTTGAGCAAGTGAAATTTTTGAGACCAGGTTATGCCATAGAGTATGATTACTTTCCACCAACGCAATTGAAACACACTTTGGAAACCAAGTTAGTTTCAGGTTTGTATTTTGCTGGACAGATCAACGGTACTACTGGATATGAAGAAGCAGCGTCTCAAGGATTGATGGCCGGTATTAATGCCGCGCTTAAAGTTCAAGATCGCGCTCCTCTAATCTTAAAACGCAGTGAAGCATATATAGGCGTTTTAATAGACGATTTAATTACCAAGGGTACAGATGAACCTTACCGTATGTTTACCTCCCGTGCAGAGTACAGAACGTTGTTGAGACAAGACAATGCAGATTTCAGATTGACTCCAATGTCACATGAAATTGGTTTGGCATCAGAAGCGCGTTTAAGACGTATGGAGCAAAAATTAAAAGCGTCTGAAGACTTTGTATCGTTCTTTAAAGAAACGAGTGTAAAACCTTCAGAAGCGAATGAAATTTTAGTGTCAAAAGGTTCAAGTGAAATGAGTCAGCCAGACAAAATGTTCAAAGTGTTTTCAAGACCACAAATTGAATTGGATGATATTTTGAAATTTGAAAAAGTCAAAGAGTATATTGAAGAACACCAGTTGGACAATGAAATTATTGAGCAAGCAGAAATTCAAGTCAAGTACGCAGGATATATTGAAAAGGAAAGACAAAACGCAGATAAGTTAAATCGTTTGGAAGATGTTCGCATTCCAGACAATTTTAATTTTGATGTGATTAAATCCATGTCTTATGAATCTCGTGAGAAAATGAAAAAAATCAAACCAGTTACCATTTCTCAAGCTTCAAGAATTTCAGGAGTGAGTCCAGCAGATATTTCGATTTTATTAATTCACATGGGAAGATAATGTTCCACGTGAAACATACATAACCAAAAAAAAAGAAGAAAGAATTTTCTTCTTTTTTTAATTATAAAAACATATGAATTTTGATCCAAGACAGGTTTTCTTAAAAGTCAAAGATTTTACTGTTTCCAATGAAACTTTTGATTTGGTAAAAAATGAAAACTATGATATTCTAAAAACGCTTCCACAACCGTCGTTAGAAAATTTACCCAGTTACTATCAAAGCGCAGATTATATTTCTCATACGGATTCCAAGCGCAGTCTTTTTGAAAAATTGTATCACCTGGTGAAATTGAAAAACCTTTCAGACAAAGTGCGTTTGATCACCAAGCTTCAACGCGGCGTTGGTCACGTTTTGGATTTGGGTGCGGGCACCGGTGATTTTTTAAAAACTGCTGCTTCTGTGAAGTGGGAGATTACAGGAGTTGAACCAATTGAAGCGGCACGAAATTTAGCGGCACAAAAAAACATTACACTTTTGTCTGATACAAAAAATTTAGAATCAGCACAATTTGACATCATCACCATGTGGCACGTTTTAGAGCATGTACCCAATCCAGTGGAACAAATCACTGAATTAAAACGTTTGCTTAAACCAGGAGGCTTTATTGTAGTTGCTGTTCCAAATTTCAAATCATTCGACGCTGACTATTATCAAAACTTTTGGGCAGCTTATGATGTACCTCGTCATCTTTGGCATTTTTCCAAAAATGCTATTGAGAAATTATTTGGTGATCAACAATTGATTTTGCAAGAAGTGAAGCCCATGTACTTTGATGCGTTTTACGTTTCTCTGTTGTCAGAAAAATACAAGACGGGCAAAATGAATTTCATCAAGGGTTTTTGGATTGGATTGAAATCTAATATCAAAGGTATGGTGAGCAACGAGTATTCATCTCAAATTTACATTATCAAAAAATAGGGTAGCGGCGTTCCCCTAAAGGGTCGGGCTTTACGCTTTATCTTTTGGTCGGCGCGCCTTCCAAAAGGATATCGCTTCAATCCCTAACGCGCGTTGCCAAATGCATAAGTTTAAAATGCATAAAAAAAATAGATTGCAATATCATAGAAAGGAATTCCATTTGGGATTCCTTTTTTTATATCATTTCTTTTGTTTTAAGACCAAAAAATAGTGTAACTATATCTCATTATATC
>JAGHSS010000015.1 GCA_018065745.1 Candidatus Neoflavobacterium equi
TGGTGATTCTTGCGATTCTATTGGGTAGTATCGCCAATATGTTGACCTTAAAAATGGGTGGATATATCATTCCACCACCTCAAGGTTTGAATACCTCAACACCTGAAGGTTTGGCTGTAGCCATCCCATTGTTTACACCATACCACTATATATTTCCATTCTTAGCACACGCCATAGGGACTTTTGTTGGAGCTTATATTGCCTACCGTTGGACCAGCAGTAACGCTTGGTTTCATGCCAATTTAATTGGAGTAGTCGTCTTTTTGGGTGGGTGGAAAATGATAGACATGTTGCCGTCTCCATTGTGGTATAATTGTCTTGATTTGATTGTTGCATATTTCCCAATGGTCTATTTGGCCATATACAGCGTCAATAATTTGGGGGTTAAGAAAACCGTAGTTTAAATGAATTTAAATCATTCTTATTTTTTTTATCAGATGTACTTCATTTTGTAAATAACCGCGGAACAGTATAGTGCGATAAAAAGTTATAGTATAACATACAAAAGTCAGTTGTAGCAGACGGAAGTAATCCTTCAGACCTGTTTGCAAAATATAGAGGATAAACCAGAATACTAGGAATTTAAAACTAGTATTTTGGCAAATCTGGCAAGGCGATGTATTTTGATCGTTCTGTGTCAAAAACTTCTTTTTTGGTGTATAGAAATTCAATCAATTGCAAGGGATCTTTGGTTCTGAACACGGGAATGATTTTATCATCCTGAACACAGGTATTGATAAATACATCCACCTCTTCTTTTTTGAGTTTAAGGTTTTTGACATAGAACTCCTCATCAAAATTATTTTTGAGGTAGTTGGACATCTCAACCTTTTGCTCTGTGCGACTCTTTTTATTTGAAGTAAACAATTTTCCCAATGCTTTCCCCATGCGTACAAAATCCATTCCATTAGCTATAGTACCGTCATAAACAAATGGATTTTTGATTGTTGCCTGTTCCATATTCAATCGGGCCTCATCCATGTCACCATAAGTAACGGGCATATAAGGCTTCTCTTTTTCAATGGTAATTTCCTCCAGTTCTGTTATTTTTTGGATCATATCCACGATTAACACACTTTTTGAAAAATCCGACTTATTCAGTTTGATGAATTTGTTGTAGTGTTCTTTAGAAACAAAAAACAACGTATCATTAGGTTTGGCTTCCATCTTAAATCCCCCATCTGCACTTGTAAATACTTGACCTTTTGTTCTTGGATTCAAAACTTCAACGCCCTTTGTTGGCATTCCGTCAGTGCGTACAACCCCACTTATAGACGCAAGGTTTTGTCCAAAAGAGGTTATATAGGAAAACGTAAAAAACAAAAAAAAGTAGAATTTGCTCATGGGTTTTAATTTTATATCTAAGATACTACAGGAGGAAACGAAAAATAGAAAAATTAACATTTCACGCTTTAATTTAACATAAACAAAAAAGCATTTTTAAGTTTTTACTTAAAAATGCTTTTTTGTTTATGTATTAAAATGGAACGTCTGAATCATCAGAGAATCCTGAATTCATAGTACTTCCAAAGGCTTCATTTGCAGAAGGCAAAGTAAATCCAGATGGGAATGGATCATCGTCAGCATTCATTTTGGATGGCAATTCATCAATAGAAGATGAGAAATCATCTAAATTGTCAAACTTACCTTGATTTCCAATAAATTTAAGACGGATGTTATCCAATCCACCATTACGGTGTTTTGCCACGATAAACTCAGCCTGTCCTTGGGTTGGAGTTTGTTCATCATCATCCCAAGTATCAATTTTATAATATTCAGGACGGTAAATGAAGGATACGATATCCGCATCCTGCTCAATCGCTCCAGATTCACGAAGGTCAGAAAGCAAAGGACGCTTACTTGGTCCACGCGTTTCCACGGCACGTGATAACTGTGATAAGGCAATTACAGGAACCATCAACTCTTTTGCCAAGGCCTTCAAGTTTCGGGAAATGGTAGAGATCTCTTGTTCACGGTTTCCACCACCTTTACCACCACCACCGGCAGTCATCAACTGAAGGTAGTCAATTACAATCAATTTAATTCCAAACTGAGAAGCCAAACGTCTGGCTTTTGCACGCAAGTCAAAGATAGAAAGTGAAGGCGTATCATCAATAAACAACGGTGCTTTTTCCAAATCACGTACTTTCACAGAAAGCTGTTCCCATTCGTGTTTTTCCAATTTACCCGTTCTCAATTTCTCAGATGACAATCCTGTTTCTGCAGAGATCAAACGTGTAATCAACTGTACAGAGGACATCTCCAGAGAGAATACCGCCACACCGTTTTTTCCATCAATGGCAATATTTCTAGCCATGGACAAGACAAAAGCGGTTTTACCCATACCCGGACGTGCAGCGATGATAATTAAATCTGAAGGTTGCCATCCAGAAGTCAATTTATCCAAATCGTGAAAACCGGTTGCAATACCAGAGTGACCTTCTTTATTTGATATTTCCTCAATACGTTTCTTCGCTTGGATAACCAAACTTTGAGCCGTTTCAGAACTACGTTTAATATTTCCTTGAGTTACCTCATATAATTTAGATTCCGCCTGATCTAAAAGATCAAAGACGTCTGTAGTTTCATCATAAGCATCCTCAATAATCTCACTTGAAATTTTGATCAAACTGCGTTGAATAAATTTCTGCAAAATGATTCTTGAGTGGAACTCAATGTGGGCAGAAGACGATATTTTCTGCGTCAATTGAATCAAGTACATATCTCCACCTGCAAGATCCAATTTCCCCATTTGTCTCAGCTTTGCTGAAACGGTTAACAAGTCAATAGGTTGAGAGTCATTAAACAATTGGATGATGGCTTCAAAGATGTGTTTGTGTGCATCCTTGTAAAAGGCATCGGCTGCTAAAATATCAATTACTTCATCTACCCCCTTTTTATCAATCATCATGGCACCAAGAACTGCCTCTTCAAGATCTAGCGCTTGAGGGGGCAATTTTCCTTTTTCAAGATTGATAATCGTAGATTTTTCTACTTTTACCGGAGTGATATTTTTGAGATTTTCCATGGGGCTAAGTTAGCTAATTATGTGCTATTTATAAACTAAAAGTTATCACCAAATCGTGTGGAAAACTTTTTTAAAATTTATGATTATCAGGCTTAAAGTAAAAAAAACTCCGAAGCTACAAGGGCTTCGGAGTTTATAATTTTATTTTGAAGTAGTCTATTCTGAATAAACTCCCATATTACAATATTTTTCAACACGTTGATCAATCAACTGTTCTGTAGGAATATTCTTTAACTCGTCAAATGACTTCAAGATATATTCTTTAACGGTATTAAAAGTAGTCTCTCTGTCATAGTGAGCACCACCAAGAGGTTCTGGAATAATCCCGTCAATCAACCCATTTTGTTGCATGTCAAAAGAAGTTAATTTCAATGCTTCAGCAGCACGTTCTTTAAATTCCCAGCTTCTCCACAAAATAGAAGAACAAGATTCTGGAGAGATTACAGAGTACCATGTGTTTTCCAACATGAACACCTTGTCACCAACACCAATTCCCAAAGCTCCACCAGAAGCTCCTTCACCAACAATAACTGTGATGATAGGCACTTTCAAACGGAACATTTCAAAAATGTTACGTGCAATAGCTTCACCTTGTCCGCGCTCTTCAGCTTCCAACCCTGGGTATGCCCCTGGAGTATCCACTAAAGTAATCACAGGGATATTGAATTTTTCAGCCATACGCATCAAACGCAAAGCTTTTCTATATCCTTCTGGGTTAGCCATTCCAAAGTTTCTGAACTGACGTGTTTTGGTATTGAACCCTTTTTGTTGACCAACAATCATAAAAGATTGATCCCCAATTTTTCCAAGTCCACCAATCATCGCTTTGTCGTCTTTAACGCCACGATCACCAAACAATTCTAAGAATGTATCTCCGCAAAGCGCTCTAACATAGTCCATTGTGTAGGGTCTGCTAGGGTGTCTTGACAATTGTACACGTTGCCATGCACTTAAATTCTGATATATATTCTTTTTAGTTTCTTCTAATTTTTTCTCTATTTGTTGACATGTTGTAGTGACATCAACATCAGATTCTTTACCAATAACTTGACATTTATCTAACTGATCTTCAAGTTCTTTGATTGGTAGTTCAAAATCTAAATATTCCATTTTTCGTTTGTTTTGAAATTCAGTCTGACCACAAAGATAAAAAATCATTCTATTTGCGAATCAGAAATCCATAATAGTTTTTATTTTTTTATCTTTTTTAGCCACACATTTAAAATCACTGTCAGCAAAATGATGCCCGCACCAATATAAAATTCAACGCCCATCTTCTCCGTTTCTGGAAAGAGCATCACGGCTAAAATAATACCATAAACCGGTTCCAAGTTGATGGACAACATCACGGTGTAAGGGGTAATATGTCTCATAATGGAAATGGTTTTCACAAATGGGTATGCAGTACATACAACACCCAATAGCAATAAACCAGCCCATTCTTGCCATGTTAAATCAAAAAAGGAAGCGGTCCACTCTCCTTGAAAGCCCATATAGATGCTCAAGGCAGCAATACCACCGATGATTTCAAATATGGAAACCACAGCTGAATTCTGGGTTTCAGCAAATTTCCCATTGATGATGGAAAAGGCCGCAGACAAAAAAGCTGCACAAAGCGCCAATAACATTCCGTTCAAGAAGTTACCGCCACTAACTCCATATATTAAATAGAGCCCAAACATCACTAATATACCAAAGAACACCTCATACCAAACCACTTTTCTACCATAGATTAAGGGTTCCAACAAGGAGGCAAAAAAAGCACCCGTTGACAAGGTGGCCAAAGTTGTAGATACATTAGAAACTTCAATGGCTTGAAAAAAGCACACCCAATGCGCTGCAATTAAAACTCCGGCAATTAAAAATTGCAACAAATCACGTTGCTTAATTTTCAGAGAAATTTTCTTGATCTTGGCATAAATCAACACAACCACAAGGGCTATGGACATTCTATACCAAGTTTTTGAAGATGCTGACAATTGGATTAATTCACCCAATATGCCCGTAAAACCCCAAATAAAAACTATAAAATGTAACTGTAAATAACTTTTCAGTTTAACGTTTTGCATTTCTTAATAAATAAATTGCCAAAAGACCAAACACAAAGTTTGGTGTCCAAACAGCAATTAGCGGACTTATAGATGATTTTTCTGCGAGCGTTCCAAATATTTTGTCAAAGAAAATATAGGTAAAAGCCAATAAGATACCCACGGCCAAATTGATCCCCATCCCTCCTCTTCTCTTGATGGAAGACACAGAAACGGCAATAATAGTCAAAATGAAGGCAGATATTGGAATACTGAATTTTCTGTATTTCACCACCAAATAATTGTTGATGTTGGAAGATCCTCTACTAGATTCCTTTTCAATAAATTTGTTCAATTCCCCCAAAGACATGGTCTCTGCAATATAAATTACCGGCGTCAAATCATCCAAGTCAAAAGGCAATTTGGTCACCTTTTGATTTTCAGAAATCAATGCGTCGTTCAATGCGCCAATCTGACGTTTTTTATACCCGTGTAAGGTATACATACTGTCTGCTGGATTGAAAGTAATTCTATTTGCGGTTTCCTTATATTCTAATTTATTGTCTTTAAAATGCTCAAAGACAAAGTTGTATCCCGTTTTGGAGATGTAACTAAAATTAGACACATAGATAAAGTCATTGGGATTAATTTGACGATATACATCTTGGGTTTCCCTGATTTCAGCATTGTTCTTTAAATAGGTATACTTAAAGTCGTTGTATCCCTTACTGGCATTGGGAACCAAAAACAGCCCCATCACAACAGCGAAAATACAAACAAAGGTTGCTCCTATTATATAAGGTCTCAAGAATCTAGAAAAAGCGATTCCCGAACTTAATATCGCAACAATCTCTGTGTTGTTAGCCAACTTGGATGTAAACCAAATCACCGATAAGAACAAAAATATCGGGAACAACATATTGGCAAAATAGATGGTAAAATTGTAGTAGTAGATTAAAATATCTGCCACTGGAACTTTATTTTCCAACATTTTATTCACCTTTTCAGCCACGTCAACAATGATCCCGATGGGGATAAACATAATTAACATCACAAAAAATGTAGCCAAATAACGTTGAAGTATATACTTATCGATAATTTTCATAAAAGAACACCTAACTATAAATTATAATCTTTGATCCATTTGTTTCACCATCATATCCTTCCAAGTTCTAAAAGTACCTGCTAAGATTTGACGACGTGCTTCACGCACCAACCACATATAGAAACCAAGGTTGTGAATGGTTGCAATTTGTTTCCCCAAATACTCATCAGCAGCAAAAAGGTGACGCAAATATGCTTTTGTATATTCTGTATCAACAAAGGTATGTCCCATTGGGTCAATTGGTGAAAAGTCATCTTTCCACTTGTTGTTTTTGATGTTGATTGTCCCGTGTGCAGTAAATAACATTCCGTTTCTTGCATTACGCGTGGGCATCACACAGTCAAACATATCAATTCCCAAAGCGATGTTTTCCAAAATGTTGATAGGTGTCCCAACCCCCATTAAATAACGTGGTTTTTCTTTTGGTAAGATTGCCGTTACCACCTCAGTCATTGCATACATTTCTTCTGCAGGCTCTCCAACAGAAAGTCCTCCAATAGCATTTCCTTGTGCACCAACATTGGCAATATATTCAGCAGATTGCGCTCTTAAGTCTTTGTAAGTTGATCCTTGAACAATTGGGAACAACGTTTGCTCATATCCATATTTTGCAGGAGATTTTTCCAAATGGCTCACACAACGGTCCAACCATCTGTGGGTCATGTGCATGGAACGTCTTGCATAGTGGAAATCACAAGGGTAAGGAGTACACTCATCAAAAGCCATGATGATGTCTGCTCCAATACTGCGTTGGATGTCCATGACACTTTCTGGAGAGAAGAAGTGGTAAGAACCGTCAATATGTGATTTAAATTTCACACCTTCCTCCTTAATTTTTCTACGTCCAGCCAAGGAATACACCTGGTATCCACCTGAATCTGTCAAGATGTTACGATCCCAACCCATGAATTTGTGTAATCCACCTGCTTTTTCCAAAACATCAATCTGTGGACGCAAATACAAATGGTATGTATTTCCAAGAATAATATCTGGATTGATATCATTTTTTAATTCTCTTTGGTGTACTCCCTTCACAGAAGCAACCGTTCCAACGGGCATAAATATTGGTGTTTCAATCACCCCGTGGTCTGTAGTAACTACACCAGCTCTTGCTTGAGACTGGGTATCCGTATGTAATAAATCGAATTTCATATCTATAATTTACAATCCGCAAAGATAATGGAATAAGTGGCTTACACACCAAAACACCAATGAAAAATGGTACCTTTGCGCTTTAAATTTACAGATGTTAGAAATTTTATATCAGGATGACCATTTGGTTGCTATAAACAAACCACACGGATTGTTGGTGCACCAAAGTCCCATAGCACGGGATGCGTCAGAATTTGCCATTCAGTTGTTGCGGGATCAAATCCAACAGAAAGTCTTTCCAGTGCACCGCCTGGACAGAAAGACCTCTGGCGTTTTGCTGTTTGCCTTAGACAAGGAGACCAACAAAATAATGACAGACAAATTCACCAACAAAGACATTGAAAAATCATATCTCGCCATTTTGAGAGGGTTCACACCACCAAGTGCCACCATTGACTATGCCTTGTTCAAAGACAACGGTACCCTACAAGATGCGGTCACCCATTACAAAACCTTACAGCAGTCAGAAATTGAATTGCCGTCAGGCAAGCACCTCACCTCCAGATATTCGCTCGTTGAAGCTCATCCAGAAACCGGGCGTATGCACCAGTTGCGCAAACATTTTGCTCATGTTTTGCACCCCATTTTGGGAGACAGACCTCACGGTTGCAACAAGCAAAACAAATTGTGGTTGGAAAAACACCAGATGGACAAGATGATGCTGCACGCCAACACCTTGAGTTTTGCACACCCGCACACCCAAGAACAGGTACACCTTACTGCCACTCCGTCAGCAGAATTTCAACGCGTTTGCCAAATCTTGAATTTCACCTTATAAACCAAAAATTAGAGACAAATATCAACGGGAAAATATCAAGTCTACATCCATTTATAGCCGTGAAATAGGATCTTTTTACTTATATTTGTTTCGTTTAACTATTACATATAAAATGAAACTAAACACACCACAACTAAACGATTTAACGATACAAGTTAGAAGAGACATTCTTCGCATGGTTCACGCGGTTAATTCAGGACACCCAGGAGGATCTTTGGGATGCGCTGAGTTCCTTGTTGCCCTTTACCAAAACATCATGGACCGCAAAGAGACCTTTGACATGGACGGTATTGGTGAAGACCTTTTCTTTTTGTCTAACGGACATATTTCTCCAGTTTTCTACAGCGTTTTGGCGCGTTCAGGATATTTCCCTGTTCAAGAATTGGCGACGTTTAGAAAATTAAACACCCGCTTGCAAGGACACCCAACAACACATGACAACCTTCCAGGAGTGCGCATTGCCTCTGGATCATTAGGACAAGGAATGTCTGTTGCGATTGGTGCAGCACAAGCAAAAAAATTAAATAAATGCAACCATACCGTGTACTCATTACACGGAGATGGAGAACTTCAAGAAGGTCAAATTTGGGAAGCTGCAATGTATGCTTCTGCAAAAAAAGTAGACAATTACATTGCGACTATTGACTTGAATGGAAAACAAATTGACGGTACAACAGATGAAGTTTTAGCGATGGGAAGTCTTAGAGCTAAATTTGAAGCATTTGGTTGGGACGTTTTAGATATTGAGCAAGGAAATTCAATTGACGCTATTTTAACCGGAATGGCAGAAGCAAAATCTCGCCTAGGTAAAGGAAAACCAGTTTGTGTGTTGTTACACACAGAAATGGGTAACGGAGTTGACTTCATGATGCACACACATGCATGGCATGGAAAAGCACCAAGCAACGACCAATTAGCTGCTGCATTGGCACAAAATACTCCAGCGGATCAATTGGATTACTAATTCCTTAATTCTTACACAAAATGAAAAAATATACAAATACAGGTAATAAAGATACACGTTCAGGTTTTGGTGCAGGTTTAACTGAATTGGGACAAAAGAATGAAAATGTGGTAGCACTATGTGCAGATTTGATTGGATCATTGAAGATGGATGATTTCAAGAAAAACCACCCAGAGCGCTTTTTCCAGATTGGAATTGCAGAAGCAAACATGATTAGTATTGCAGCAGGTTTGACTATTGGTGGTAAAATTCCGTTCACAGGAACTTTCGCCAATTTCTCAACAGGCCGTGTGTATGATCAAATCAGACAATCTGTAGCCTATTCAGATAAAAATGTGAAAATTTGTGCTTCTCACGCAGGTTTGACCCTTGGAGAAGACGGAGCGACGCACCAAATTTTGGAAGACATCGGTTTGATGAAGATGTTGCCAGGGATGACGGTTATCAACACCTGTGATTACAACCAAACCAAGGCGGCAACCATTGCAATTGCAGACCACCACGGTCCCGTTTATTTGCGTTTTGGACGCCCTTCAGTAGCCAATTTCACCCCAGAAAATGGAACTTTTGAGATTGGAAAAGCCGTGTTGTTGAATGAAGGTACAGACGTGACCATCATCGCGACAGGTCACCTGGTTTGGGAGGCGTTGATCGCAGCAGAAAACTTGGAAGCACAAGGTATTTCTGCAGAAGTAATCAACATCCACACCATAAAACCTTTGGATGAAGAAGCCATTTTGAAATCTGTTGCTAAGACAGGTTGTGTGGTAACTGCAGAAGAGCACAACATTTTGGGAGGTCTTGGAGAAAGCGTTGCTAGAACTTTGGCATTGAACAACCCTACCCCACAAGAATTCGTTGCCGTTCAGGACTCTTTTGGAGAATCTGCAACCCCAGATGAATTGATGGAAAAATACGGTTTGACTAATAAAGATATTTTCGCAGCAGCTCAAAAGGCAATTGCTAGAAAAAAATAATACAAGTTAAATAGCTATAAAAGCTGTAGTTCTTAGGAATTACAGCTTTTTTTTTGTCTTTATTTTCAGGGCGTTCCCTCCGGGCCGCGCTTTCCGCTATATCTTTATTTTTGACCTAAAGGCACAAAAATAAAGGATGCCGCTTCAATCGCTAACGCAATACTGTACCTTATACAGTGTAATTTACACACTTCAGATTGATACAAGTGTAACATTTTGTATACTTATTACACAGTACAAATTCTTTAAAAAAAGTCACAAGAATCTGTTTTCACAAAGAATTGTTAAATAAAACAGCCCAAACTTCCCAAGACCGTTGTTTGTCCACATTTACATTTTTTACGGCACTCTCATTGTATAATACATCTTGAAATTTGAATCACAGATCATGTATACAAAATTAAACCGCAACCTATATTTATCGATATCCGCTTTGTTCATCTCCGCTGCTGCGATGACTTCCTGCACCAAGGGAAATTCAAAAAATGCAGATACCAAAGAAAATGCACTTTCCTTGCCAGCCATCAAAGTGGACACTGCAACAGCAACGACCATCAAAGATTATATTGGAACCATTGAAGGAAAAGTCAATGTGGAAATCAGATCTCAGGTGGAAGGTGTGATTGATGAAATATATGTGGATGAAGGAGACTTTGTTTCCCAAGGACAGATTTTGTGCCAAATCAACCCGATGGCCTATCAAGAGATTCTCAACAACGCCTTGGCCAATGAAAATGTGGAGCGCGCAAAACTGAAAAATGCCAAATTGGAAATTGACCGTTTGCGTCCGCTGGTACAAAATGAAGTTATTGCAGAAGTACAACTACAATCCGTAAGATCAAATTATGAAGTAGCCAAAGCGCAGTTGGCCAAAGCCAGCGCTGCTGTTGCCAGTGCACAAATCAGCCTGGAATTCACCAAAATCAAAGCCCCTGTAAGCGGTTATATTGGTAGAATACCAAAACGTGTCGGGAACTTAGTGACCAGAGGAGAGAAAGAACCCATAACTTATCTGACAGACGTCAGTGGGGTTTATGTGTATTTCAGTATGAGTGAGTCAGATTACCTCTACTTCTCAAAAGACAATACAGAAACCCGCAGATCCTCATTGGGATCCATTCTTCCTGAGGCTAGGTTGATTCTTGCAGACGGAAATGAATACAGTGAAGTGGGAATGGTGGATGCCGTTAATGGACAGGTGAACAGATCTACTGGTGCCATCTCCCTTCGTGCCAGCTTCCCCAATTCCAAAGCCATTATGCGTTCTGGAAACACAGGAACCATCAAATTGAAAGAAACAAAAAAAGGCGTTATCCAAGTTCCTCAAGAAGTGACTACAACCATCCAAGACAAAACCTTTGTGTATATGTTAGACAAAGACAACAAGGTGGTATTGCAAGCCATCACCATTGACGGAGTAGCCAATAAAAATTACATTGTCAGCCAGGGCTTAAAGCGCGGCGACTTGGTCATCAAAACAGGATTCAGCAAAATTGCTGAAGGCATGAAAGTGAAACCACAACTGTAATTCATTACCAAAATTCAAGACATGTTAAAATCAATCATACAAAGACCCATCCTTGCCTGCGTTATTTCAGTAATGTTTGTGCTTTTGGGTCTCATAGGACTTTTCAAATTACCCATCACCCGTTTTCCTGAAATTGCACCACCCTCTGTAAGTGTCAGTTTGAATTACCCTGGAGCCAGTGCAGAAACGGTGGCTCAAAGTGTTTTGCTTCCCGTGGAGGAAGCCATCAATGGGGTGGACAATATGACATACATTACCTCACGTGCCAGCAACTCTGGAGCGGGAAGTATCAGTGTCTTTTTCAAAGCGGGTACCAATCCTGATCAGGCTGCGGTAAACGTTCAAAACAGAGTTTCCAAAGCAACCAGTCAAATTCCAACAGAAGTGAATGAGGCCGGTATCTCTGTGACGCCAAGACAAAGTGGAAACATCATGACCATCAACGTGTTTTCAGACCACCCTGATGGGATCTATGATGAAACGTTCTTGCAAGCCTTTTCACAGATCAACCTGAACAGAGAAATTTTGCGTGTTCCTGGTGTGGCTGCGGTCAGCCGTGTAGGTGCACGTGACTATTCCATGAGAATGTGGATCAACCCAGAAAAATTAGCCTTGTACCAATTGACTCCACAAGACGTGGTCAAAGCCATCAAGGATCAAAACTTTGAAATTGCCCCAGGGAAATTTGGAGAGACTTCTGATGAAGTTTTTGAAATGCCCTTAAAACACAGCGGACGTTTCAACCTCCCTGAAGAATATGAAAATCTGGTCATTAAAACCAATGAAGACGGTTCTGTCCTTTTCTTAAAAGACATTGCCCGTGTAGAATTTGGTGCCTCAAATGCCGGTTCTGACAACAGTGTAAACGGGTTTCCAGGATTGACCTTGAACATCACACAAACCGCTGGATCTAATGCCCGCGACATTGATATCGCGATCAGAAGCGTGTTGGAAAAAGTGTCCAAAACCTTCCCAACAGGTATCAAATATGACATTACCTATTCTGTAAAAGATCAGATTGACGAATCCATCAATCAGGTGATCCACACCATGTTTGAAGCCATCTTTTTGGTTTTCGTCATCGTCTTTTTGTTTTTGCAAGATTTCAGATCAACCATCATCCCGGTTATCGCCATCCCGATATCCCTTTTGGGTACCTTGTTTTTCATTTACCTTTTGGGATTCTCCATCAACCTACTGACGCTTTTTGCCTTAGTACTTGCCATTGGGATTGTAGTAGATGACGCCATTGTGGTGGTAGAAGCCATACATGAAAAGATGCACGATACCGGTTTGAAACCAAAAGCGGCAACCTTGGATACCATGTCTGAAATTACCAGCGCCATCCTTTCCATCACCATGATCATGGCGGCGGTATTCTTACCGGTTGGATTTATGGACGGACCAAGTGGAATCTTCTACAAGCAGTTCGCATATACATTGGCCATCGCGATTTTAATTTCAGCAGTCAATGCCTTAACCTTAACTCCTGCCCTTTGTGCGCTGTTTTTAAAAGCACCACAAGCACATGGAGCCACAGCTGAAGCAGATTTCCCCGAGGGAAAATTGGCGCAATTGGCAGTGTATAAAAATCGTTTTTTCACGGCTTTCAACGTTGGTTTTGACAAGCTTACCGCAAAATACACAGCGGTGATCACCAACATCATCCAAAAGAAAAAATTGGCGTTTATCGCCTTGGCAGGAATCATAGCCATTGGAATTTTCATCATGTCAAAAACGCCAACAAGTTTTATTCCTACAGAGGATGACAGCTTTATTACCTATTCCATGACCATGCCTCCTGGAGCATCCTTGGCCAGAACAAAAATTGTACTAAAAAAGGCAGACAGTATTTTAAAAAACAGACCTGAGATTGCAGGAATGACTAATATTTCTGGATACAACACCATTGACGCCTCTGCGAGTCCGTCTTTTGCTGTGGGATACATCAATTTGAAACCCATCCAAGAGCGTGGTGACGTCCAAGAAATATCAGAAGTCATCAACAACATACAAGACGCCTTATCAGTAATCAACGAAGCTACTTTCAACGTCTTCCCAAGGCCAACCATCCAAGGTTTTGGTGATTTCTCTGGATTGGAGTTTGTTTTACAAGACCGCATGGGTGGTCCATTTGACAAATTTTCTGATGAAGGAAATGCGTTCATTAAAAAATTAAAAGAAAGAGAAGAGATTGCCAATGCATTCACCTCTTTCAATGCCAATTTCCCACAATACGCCTTGGATATTGACTACATCAAAGCCAAAAAATTTGGGGTGAGCATCAAAGAATTGATGAACACCATCAGAATGTATTACGGACGTGCACAAGCGGGAGATTTTAGCAGATTTGGAAGACAGTACCGCGTGTACATCCAAGCAGAAGCAGCCTATAGGGAAACGCCTGAAACCTTTAACAACATCTATGTTAGAAATGCTAAAGGAGACATGATTCCAGCCAATACGTTGGTGAAATTGCGCAAAGTGTTGGGACCAGAAACAGTAAACAGATACAACCTGTTCAACGCCATCTCAGTCAAAGCGACACCAGCAGAAGGATTCAGTACTGGAGACGCCATTCGCGCTGTTGAAGAGGTTGCCAAAGATTTACCGGGTAACTATTCTTATGAATTCACGGGGATGTCCTTAGAGGAAAAAGCAGCAGGGAGTCAAGCCATCATCATCTTTGGTTTGAGCATTGTGTTTGTTTACTTCCTGTTGGCCGCTCAATATGAAAGCTTGCTTTTGCCATTGGCAATTTTGCTAGCTGTTCCTTGCGGACTGTTGGGAGTTTATTCCTTTGTCAACGCCGTGGGATTACAAAACAACATCTACGTTCAAGTGGGACTCATCATGCTGATTGGACTTTTGGCCAAAAACGCCATTTTGATTGTGGAGTTTGCACTCCAAAACAGAAAGAACGGCAGCAGCATCTTTGACTCAGCGGTTTTGGGAGCCAAAATGAGATTGCGTCCCATCTTGATGACCTCCTTTGCCTTCATCGCAGGATTAGTTCCGCTGATGTTTACCGTGGGGCCTTCAGCCCAAGGAAATCACTCCATCAGTTTTGGTACAGCAGGTGGTATGTTGTTTGGAGTAATTGCAGGAGTATTTTTCATTCCGGTATTGTACTTCGTCTTCCAGAGCATAGATGAACGATTAAAGGCTAAATTTAAAAACGAATAAGATGAGAAATCAATCAACTATATACAGCATCATCGGTTTGGGATTGGGAATTTTGATATTGCATTCCTGCGCTCCACAATCAAAATACAGAGCTCCAAAATACGATATGCCTGAAGCGTTTAAAGTAGGAGACACAGTTGTAGACTCACAAGACTCCACCAGCATAGCCAATTTGTCCTGGAGTGAATTCTTCAATGACAAACAGTTGGACACCTTAATATCCAAGGGTATGGTCTATAATTTTGACATGCAGCAAGCCTTGAAAAACATAGAAATTGCCAACCAGCGCGTGTTGCAGTCCAAAGTCAATTGGTTGCCAACAATCACGGGAACTGTGGGGCAAATCAACCACCAATACAGATCCAGCAACTTCAACAGCAAGCCCTCCAATGGGTTTTATGAAGGAGACATCACCCAAGCCTCTGAAGACATGTTTACCTATTTCAGACAGAACATCACGGGGATGGAATTGAGTTGGGAATTGGACGTTTGGGGGAAGATGAGAAACCAAAAAAAGGAAACCATTGCCAATTTCCTAAAAACCTATGAGGCACAGAAAACGGTAAAAACCCAATTGGTATCCAGCATTGCGCAGGCATACTACAACCTATTGTTTTTAAATGCCCAATTAGAAGTTGCGCAAAGCAACTTTTCACTGACAGAAAACACCTTAAAAATAGTCGAGTTACAATACCAGTCAGGTAAAATCACAGCCTTGGCAAAGAACCAGACCAAGTCACAGATGTTGATTGCCAAAGCGCTCATCCCCAAATTAGAAGAGCAGATTGGCATCCAGGAAAACGCCTTAAATCTCTTGATTGGAGATTACCCAAAAGATTTGGATTACACCGGCATCAAACTTACAGAGATTGTACACAACGACACCTTGAGCATTGGCGTTCCATTGCACATGGTCAGCATGAGACCAGACGTCAGAGCTGCAGAATTAGATTTGCAAGCCAAGAATTACAACGTCGGCATACAGCAAGTATCAAGATATCCCAACCTGACCATCAACCTTTCAGGCGGAGTAAACAGTGTATTAACAGAAAACTGGTTTAACATCCCAGGTTCCCTGTTTGGGAATCTGATGGGAACCATAGCGACACCAATTTTCAACAAGAGAAAGTTAAAGACCAACTACGAAGTTTCCAAGATAGAGCGCGAAAAGTCCGAATTACAATTGCAGCGAAAAGTATACACTGCCATCACAGAAGTATCAGACGCGTTGATTTCCTTAAAGAAGATAGACGAACAGCTTGAAATTGCAGAAGAGCAATTAGCCACCGTAAAATTGGGAATCAAGCAATCCAACCTATTATTCAACAGCGGATATGCCACCTATTTAGAGATCATAAACACCCAAAAAGTAGCCTTAGAAACAGAACTAAACTACAACAAACTCAAACAGCAAAAGCTCGTTGCCCGAGTAAAATTATACAAAGCCCTCGGCGGAGGCTGGAAATAAATTAAAAATCTCCTTTAAGATTACATCTAAAAGGAGATCTTTTTTTCTTGTTGGTTTTTGATGTTTGTTGTTTGTTGTTTGTTGTTTGTTATTCTATGTTTTTCAATAGTATATTTCCACAAAATACTTCCACAAAATAGTTCCACAAAATACTTCCACATTATACTTCCACAATATACTTCCACAATATACTTCCACAATATACTTCCACAATATACTTCCACAATATACTTCCACAATATACT
>JAGHSS010000364.1 GCA_018065745.1 Candidatus Neoflavobacterium equi
ATTTAATACCAATTGAAATTTTTTTTCAGGGCTAATCTTCTAAAGTTTTATTTATTTTTGCGTCATGCAATCTAACAATCAAGTCATTTTATCACTGGGGAGTAACCAAGGGGATTTACTTAAAAATATACAAGACTGTATTTTGTTAATACACAACAAAATAGGCACAGTCATCACTATATCTAAACTATACAAAACACCGTCATGGGGTTTTGAAGCACCTTCTTTTTACAATTGCGCCTTGTTGATTCACACTACTTATTCTCCTGAAAAGATTTTAAGAGTGTTGCTGGACATTGAATCTGAACTGGGCAGAAAGAGAAGTGATTCTACAGGTTATGAATCTCGAATTATTGATATTGACATCATTTCATATAATGATGAGATCATTGATACACCAGATTTACAAATTCCACATCCACTGCTTCAAAACAGACGTTTTGTAATGTTGCCATTAGCTGATTTAAGACCGGAATGGGTGCATCCTGTTACTGGAATTAAAATTGATGCGTTGATAAAAAACACTGGAGATGACAGCAATTGTGAAGTAATAGGCCATTTAGATTTTCCATATAAAAAAGACAGTCTTAGAAATTGTAACTACATTTCAATTGAAGGAAATATTGGTGCAGGTAAAACGACATTGTCTACCAGAATATCTGAAGATTTTAATGCCAAGCTTGTATTAGAGCGCTTTGCAGACAATTCATTTTTACCGAAATTCTATAAGGATCCTGTGCGATTTGCATTCCCTCTGGAAGTATCTTTCTTAACAGACAGATACAAACAGTTGACCGATGATTTGTCTCAATTTGATCTTTTCAAAGATTTTGTGGTTGCAGACTATCACATCTTTAAATCGTTAATTTTTGCTAAGGTTACCCTTGGTGAAGATGAATACAGACTTTACAAAACCATGTTTGACATCATCTATAAGGAGATGCCTAAACCTGATTTATATATCTATTTGTACCAGAACTCCGACCGACTTTTAAGCAATATCAAAAAGAGAGGGCGCGATTATGAACAAGACATCCAAAGAGAGTATTTGGAAAAAATTAATCAAGGGTATTTAGAATACATAAAAAACCAAACAGATATCAACATGATTATCATTGATGTTTCTGAACTGGACTTTGTTGAAAACCAAGAGGATTATGTTTCCATATTGAAAAAGATTGAAGACAAATTATCCAACAAAGCATAAAAAAAGGCTATCTTAAAATTTAAGATAGCCTTTTTTTTATTTATTTATTTTTTGGAACAAATCCCACACTACAATTCCAGCACTTACTGAAACATTTAGTGAATGTTTGGTACCCAACTGAGGAATTTCAATCACACCGTCTGCCTCATCAATAAGCTCTTGTTGAACTCCTTTCACTTCATTACCAAAGATTAAAGCATACTTTTCATTTTCAGCAACTTCAAAATTGTGCAACATTACAGATTGTTCAACCTGCTCAATGGCCATAATTTTGACATTATCTGATTTCAATTTCTGAATCAATTGTATTGCTGACTCACAATATTCCCAATCTACAGACTCTGTTGCACCAAGGGCTGTTTTGTGAATTTCTTTATTTGGAGGTGTCGCTGTTATTCCACACAAATAAATCTTTTCAATTAAAAAAGCATCTGATGTTCTAAATACTGATCCTATATTGTGTAAGCTTCTAATGTCATCTAAAACTATAATAATAGGTGTTTTCTCAGCTT
>JAGHSS010000333.1 GCA_018065745.1 Candidatus Neoflavobacterium equi
CTTCACGACAGCGAAGTTAATAAGACCTTACAAGCAGTAGTTCACCATCCTATCGTGAAAGCGATGATGGATTTCACCTTCCCTGGAGTTCCAGAAGAAGAGTGGAAGTCCCAATTGGTGCGCACCCATTCCATCAGAGATTTTCAAGCAAATTTTATATATCATTCGCTTCAACGCATATTGGAGAAATCTTCAGAAGGCATGACTACTTCAGGTTTTGAAAAGTTACAGCCCAATGAATCTTACCTTTTTATTTCCAATCACAGAGACATCATCTTGGATACGTCCTTGTTGAATGTGGCTTTGTTGGACCACGGTTTGGTCATGACCGCTTCTGCTATTGGAGACAACCTAGTCAAAAAAGACGCCTTGTTACTTTTGGCTAAATTGAATAGAAATTTCATCGTTAAACGCGGTTTGCCACCTCGTGAATTGTTGGAAAGCTCAAAAGAGGTTTCTGAATATATTGATCATTTGATCAACAAGCAAAACCGTTCTGTTTGGATTGCCCAAAGAGAAGGAAGAACAAAAGACGGTAACGACGCCACACACCAAGGGGTGTTGAAAATGATCGCAATGGCAAAAGGAGATCTTTCTGTGATTGACTATTTAAAGAAACTTAAAATCGTTCCGGTTTCCATTTCTTATGAATATGATCCTACAGATGCCTTAAAAATCCCACGTTTGATGGCAGAAGCTAGCAATGAAGCTTATGTCAAATCAAAGAATGAGGATTTTGTGAACCTGCTTTCAGGTATGATGGGACAGAAAAAACACATCCACTATCACATTGGAGATGTTTTGGACCTTCAATTAGACGCCATAGCAGCAGAGACTGCCAATGCAAACAAACAAATCCAAGCCGTGGCATCAGCCATTGACGACCAGATTTTGGCAAACTACAAATTGTTTCCAACCAATTATGTGGCTTATGATTTGATGCACAACACCACTACTTTCAACGCTTTCTACACAGAAAAAGACAAGCAACTTTTTGAGAGAAGATTGGAGATATATTTGAGTGACGAGCAAGAGCACCTCAAGACAGAATTTTTAAAAATGTATGCTAACCCAGTGGTAAATAAATTAAAGTATGGACCCATTGTTGAAGCCTAACATCTTATTGATCTATACCGGTGGTACCATTGGTATGATTCGCGACGCCAAAACCGGGGTTTTAAAAGCCTTTAACTTTGATGAATTGCTCTTGAATATTCCAGAGTTGTATTTGTTGGATTGTGCTATTGAGACCTGTTCATTTGAAGATCCCATTGATTCATCAAACATGGACGTGGATCATTGGTTGCGCATGGCAGCAGTGATTGAGGACAACTATGAACAATATGATGGTTTTGTCATCCTTCACGGTTCAGATACCATGGCATATTCTGCTTCAGCATTGAGCTTTATGCTGGAAAATTTGGGCAAGTCCGTCGTGTTTACCGGTTCTCAATTGCCCATAGGTGACTTGAGAACAGATGCCAAAGAAAATCTGATCACTGCCATACAAATTGCGTCCTTGCAAAAAAACAGCAAGCCCGTAATTCAAGAAGTATGTCTTTATTTTGAATATAAATTGTACCGTGGGAACAGATCCATTAAAATCAGTGCAGAGCACTTTAATGCATTCACCTCCCCAAATTTCCCAGCCATTGCAGAATCTGGTGTGCACTTGAAGGTCTCAAATGAATTGTTGCTCAAGCCAGGAAAGAAAAAAATGATGGTCCACAAAGAATTTGATTCAAATGTGGTGGTCTTAAAAATTTTCCCGGGCATAAATGCGTTGGTTTTAAAAGGCATATTTAGTATTCCCCAATTGAAAGGGGTGGTTTTGGAAACCTATGGCTCAGGAAATGCTCCAACAGAAACCTGGTTTTTAGACATTTTAAGCCAAGCCATCAAATCGGGTATATACGTGATAAACGTGACCCAATGCAGCAGCGGAATTGTCAATATGTCCAAATATGAAACGGGGGTACAATTAAAATCCATGGGCGTGATTTCTGGAGGTGATATCACAACAGAAGCAGCCGTGACTAAGTTGATGTATCTTTTGGGTCAGAATGTGTCTAAAAACATATTTAAAACCCTTTTTGAAACCTCAATTAGAGGGGAATTGACAGAATCCTCCTTTTCATAAGGAGCCTACTTATAAAAAATAGAATGATTATGAGATTGAAGACTTTATATAGTTTCTTTTTGCTGATTCTTTCAGTGATGAGTATGCATGCACAGGAGGAGGTGGAGATAAAGAATCCAGTTGATTCTCTTTACAGAGAAGATCAGTTCTACATCAATCTGTCCTACAATATGATGCAAAACAAACCCGACGGTTTCAAACAGCGTGGTTTTATATCTAATTTTGGATTTGGATTTTTAAGGGATTTCCCATTGAACAAAAGACGCAATATCGCTATTGCACCAGGGGTGGGATATACTTTTTCATATATAAAGAGTAATCTGATGGTGTTGCCCAAAGATTATGTTGGAGATTCAAACTTCACCATTGTGGATGAAAAAGGGTTCAACAAAAACTTTTTAACCATGCACAGTTTGGATGTTCCCATTGAGTTGAGATGGCGCACTTCAGTTCCAGAATCACATAAATTTTTGAGAATATACACCGGGGTCAAATTCAGCTATATATTTGCGAACAACGCCAAATACAAAGACAGTGAAATGTCCTACAAGGTTTCAGACATACCAGAGATCAACAAATTCCAATATGGCATTTACGTCTCTGCAGGATACAACACTTGGAATGCATACGTTTATTATGGGCTCAACCCCTTGTTTAAATCAGTTGATTTAGCTCAGGGAACAGAAGTGAAATTAAATGCATTACATCTGGGATTGATGTTTTACATCTTATAAAGCAAAAAAAAAACAAGGAGCTATTCCTTGTTTTTTTTTGTCTTGTATTTTGGGTTTGCGCTTTTAAAGCGTTTTTTATTTTAGATTTAAAGCAGGTATAAAACCAATAATTGAGGCAATATACCGCCCAAAGTTCCCAGGGCAATCTCGTCCAATTTATGTGCCTTCATAGACAATCTGGAAGAGGCAACACCACCCATGCACAAAATCATAAAGGCGTTGAAATAGAGCAGGGGAACATTGTATTTTAAACACAGCAGGGTAAAAAAAGTTACCAAGCCACTAATGCCAATCATGTGCAGGCTGATTTTGAATTTAATCAAAGAACAAAAAAGTGCCAAACACGTGCTGGCTAAAGCCGCGATAAAGAAAAGTTTTAACTCAAAAGCAGAAATGTCTTTGAGAACATATTTGTATATAAACAAAAAGTAAATGGATTGAATAGCCAAGGGCAGGCTGCGTTCTTTGACGTCGTTCACCATCACATCCCCTTTGATGAGTCCAAATAATTTGAGCAAATAATAAGCACAAACCGGCAGGAATACCGTCAAGATAACAATTTGTATGAACAGCAGATATATTTCTGAGGTGTCAAAAAATTGTGCAGTCAATCCAAAGTAAAAAAGCAATGCATAAACTGAAATGAAAATGGGATGAAAAATGTATGAAAATAGGGTAAGGAAACTTTTCATTTTTTTGTTCAGTTTATGTGTTACTACTATATTTTTTTTCTCATTCGGGCCACTGGAATGTCCAGTTGCTCTCTGTATTTTGCAATGGTTCTTCTGGCAATTGGATACCCTTTGTCCTTTAGCAATTCTGCTAATTTCTCATCGGGTAACGGTTTGTTTTTATCCTCTTCCTCAATCAATTTCTGAAGGATGTTTTTAATTTCAATCGTTGAAACTTCTTCTCCTTGGTCATTCATCATGGCTTCAGAAAAATATTCCTTGATCAATTTGGTTCCATAAGGCGTGTCCACATATTTGCTGTTTGCCACTCTGGAAATGGTAGAAATATCCAATCCAACCATATCAGCAATGTCTTTTAAGATCATCGGTTTCAATTTGGTTTCATCTCCTTCAAGGAAATACTCCTCTTGATACTGCATGATGGCAGACATGGTAACTAATAGCGTTTCATTGCGTTGTTTTATTGCATCAATGAACCATTTTGCTGAGTCTAATTTTTGTTTGATAAATTGAACCGCATCTTTTTGCTGGTTTGATTTGTCTTTAGAATCCTTATACGTCTTCAACATTTCTTGATAATCTCTAGAAACGTGAAGCTCTGGATTATTTCTTCCGTTCAGAAGTAATTCCAGTTCGTTGTTGTTGATTCTGATGGTAAAATCAGGAGTGATGTGTTCTACAGATCTGGAGCTGCTGTCATAAGCCCCTCCTGGTTTTGGATTTAGCTTTTCAATTTCGTCAATTGCCTTGCGCAAATCCTCTCTGGAAACGTCAAATTTCTGAATCAGCTTGTCATAGTGTTTTTTGGTAAACGCATCAAACTGATCTTCTATAATTTGTATGGCCAATTCAACAGAAGCCGTTGGTGTTTTTGATCTCAGTTGCAATAACAAACACTCTTGTAAGTCACGTGCACCCACACCTGTTGGTTCCAATTGATGGATGATGTGCAACATGCGTTCCAAATTCTTTTCATCTGTATATATCCCTTGAGAAAACGCCAAGTCATCCACAATGTCAATGGTGTCTCTTCTAATGTATCCCGTGTCGTCAATACTGCCCACAAGGAATTCAGCAATCATTCTGTCCTCATCATTCAGGATAAAGGTGTTCAATTGATTAATCAGGTCTTGATGGAAACTTACAGTAGCTGCAAACGGCATGGTTTTATCCTCGTCGTCATCGCTGTAGTTGTCTGTTTTGTATTTGTAGTCCGGAGTTTCGTCGTCGCTTAAATACTCGTCGATATTGATTTCATTCGCATCAATTTTCTCCGAGTCGTAATCGTCATAATCTTCAAAATTTTCACTTTCATAATCATCCGTGTTGTCCAATTCTTCCTTGCCTGTTTCAAGGGCTGGATTCTCAACTAATTCTTCTTTCAGGCGTTGTTCAAATGCAATAGTTGGCAACTGAATCAACTTCATCAGTTGGATCTGTTGAGGAGAGAGTTTTTGGGATAATTTTAATTGTAAATTTTGCTTAAGCATATACTAAATAAATGGATTTGGTGTATAAAATTATAGTTTCAAGTTTAAAGTTACTATAAAAACTTTAAACTTGAAACTACTAGTATGTTTAGGGTTTTAATTGTTTGTTAAAACTCTGCGTTTTGCGGTGTTCTTGGGAAAGGAATTACGTCTCTAATATTGGTCATACCAGTAACAAACAATACCAATCTTTCAAATCCTAAACCAAATCCAGAGTGCACTGCAGAACCAAATCTGCGGGTGTCAAGATACCACCAAAGTTCTTCTTCAGGAATGTTTAACGCTTGCATTTTTTGGATCAATACATCATAGCGTTCCTCTCTTTGAGAACCACCAACAATTTCACCAATTCCAGGGAAAAGGATGTCCATTGCACGTACTGTTTTTCCATCTTCATTCAATCTCATATAGAAAGATTTAATGTCTGCAGGGTAATCAAATAAGATTACAGGACATTTGAAGTGTTTTTCAACTAAGAAACGTTCGTGCTCACTTTGTAAATCAGCACCCCATTCATCAATAGTGAATTGGAATTTTTTGTTTTTGTTCGGTTTTGAGTTTTTAAGGATGTCAATTGCCTCGCTGTAAGAAACGCGTTTGAAGTTGTTTTCCAAAACAAATTTTAATTTGTCAGTCAAACTCATTTCAGCACGTTCAGCCATCGGCTTGCTCTTGTCCTCATCAATTAGACGTTGTTCCAACAACAATAAATCATCCTCACATTTTTCCAAGGTGTATTTGATTACATATTTGATGAAATCTTCCGCCAAATCCATATTGTCATCTAAATTGTTGAATGCAACCTCAGGTTCAATCATCCAGAATTCAGCAAGGTGTCTTGTCGTGTTTGAGTTTTCAGCTCTAAAAGTTGGTCCAAATGTATATACTTGACCCAATGCCATAGCATAGGTTTCAGCTTCCAATTGTCCAGAAACAGTCAGGTTGGTGTGTTTACCAAAGAAGTCTTCTTTGTAGTTGATGCTTCCATCTTCATTTTTAGGTGCAGAACCGTCCAAAGGCAAAGAGGTAATTTGGAACATCTCTCCAGCTCCTTCAGCGTCAGAACCTGTAATGATTGGTGTGTTTACATAGTTAAAACCGTTCTCTTGGAAATATTTATGCACAGCATAAGATAGGGTAGAACGCACACGCATGATGGCACCAAACATATTGGTACGGATGCGAAGGTGTGCATTTTGACGCAAAAATTCCAAAGAGTGTTTTTTTGGTTGCATCGGGTATTTTTCAGGATCAGAGTCCCCTAAAATTTCAATCTTAGAAACTTGTATCTCCACTTTTTGACCACTTCCTTGGCTTTCAACCAAAGTTCCAGTAACAGCAACCGCTGCTCCAGTAGTGATTCTTTTCAATGTCTCTTCAGGAGTATTTTCAAAATCAACTACACATTGGATATTATGCATGGTAGAACCATCGTTCAATGATATAAACTGTTTGTTTCTAAAAGTTCTTACCCAACCTTTTGCGGTAACTTCATGTAAAATATTTGCTCCTGTTAGCAGGTCTTTTATTTTCGTGCGTTTCATTTTTTTAAGTTTTTATCTCGTGGTATACAAAGTTGTATAACTAAAATTTAGGAATTAAAATGCTTGCAAATGTACTAAAATCCTATCG
>JAGHSS010000065.1 GCA_018065745.1 Candidatus Neoflavobacterium equi
ACATTATTAATACCTTTTTCTGAACGTTGATTTATTGTTAAAAGTGCAAAACACAACTTTTTTTTAACATTATCCTCATTGTTATTTAATATAATATTTGGAATTTTGCGCCAAATCTATAACAATACAACAGAATGAAAAATTTTAAAAATTGGGTAAGTTTTTGCTTCGTGCTTCTTACTTCAGTTGCATTCGCTCAATCAAAGATTACTGGAAAAGTTATTGACGGTGATTTTAGTGGTGGGCTGCCAGGTGCGAGTATCGTTGTCAAGGGAACTTCAGACGGTACAACATCAGACATGGATGGAAATTTTAGTTTGACTACTAAAGCAACATCAGGTCAATTGACAATTACCTTTATTGGTTATGAAACTAAAACAGTTTCTTTTAACGCTGCCAATGGAGAAGTAAATGTTGGAAACGTAACTATTTCTAGCTCTGACAATATGTTGGAAGGCATCGTGATCACAGGTGTGGCTGATGTTGCTAAAGATAGAAAAACTCCGGTTGCTGTTTCTACAATTAAATCTGCTGAAATCATTGAGAAATTAGGAGCTCAAGAATTTCCAGAAATTTTAAATTCAACACCTTCTGTTTACGCTACTAAATCTGGTGGTGGTTTTGGAGATTCAAGAATTTCTATTCGTGGATTTGACCAAAAAAACATTGCGGTTATGGTAAATGGTATGCCAGTTAATGACATGGAAAACTCAGCAGTTTACTGGTCAAACTGGGCAGGTCTTTCTGACGTAACTACTGCAATGCAAGTACAAAGAGGTTTAGGTTCTTCTAAACTAGCAATTTCTTCTGTTGGTGGTACAATCAACATTATGACTAAAGCATCTGACAAAAAACCAGGTGGTACAGTATCTACTTCTGTTGGTAACAACAACTACTTTAAAGCATTAGCTTCTTATTCTACTGGAAAATTAGAAAGCGGATTCTCTGCTTCTGTTTTATTATCTCACACAATGGGTGATGGATATGTAGACGGTACTTCTTTTGAAGGGTCTAACTACTATGCAGCAGTTGGTTACCAAACAAAAAACAAAAAACACGACTTCCAAGTAACTTTTACTGGTGCTCCTCAATCTCACGATCAACGTAGTTCTTACATCTCTATCAACGAATTCCAGAAAGCTGGTAACGGTACTGATCCAGATATTAGATACAACAAAGACTGGGGTTACTTAGATGGTAAAGAATTTTCTTCTAGAAGAAACTACTACCACAAACCAATTGGATCTATCAACTGGGATTGGAATGTAAATGACAATACAAAAATTAGCTCAGTATTCTACGGTTCTTGGGGACGCGGTGGAGGAGCTGGTATGTTAGGGAAAATCAATGGTAAATCTATTACTAGTGATGTTTTCAGAGCACAAGACGGTACAATCAACTGGGATGGTATCAAAGCTTGGAATAGCGGACAATCAGTTCCTGCTTTTGGAGCTGACAGAACTTCTACAACAAATGACTACAGCAACGGTTTCACAAGAAGAAACTCTTTGAACAACCACGATTGGTATGGTGCTGTAATCAGTGTAAACAAAAAATTAACTGAGCGTTTTACTTTGGATTTTGGTGTTGATGCTAGAACTTACAAAGGAATGCACTATATGAATGTTTCTGACCTTTTGGGTGGAAATTCATTCACTGACAATTCAAACAAAACAAATGGTAACTTAACAATCTACAACCAACACGGTTCTGATGTTAGCTACAACCCATTTGTTAAAAATGATGATTCTGACGCATTGTCTTTCAACAATGACGGAAACGTTAAATGGTATGGTGGATTTGCTCAAATGGAATATGCTACTGAAAACTTAACTGTTTTCTTACAAGGAGCTGTTTCTAACCAAGCATTCCAAAGATTGGATTACTTCTCTTATGACAGAAACAATCCTAAAGCAGGTGATCCAAATTGGAAAACTGATTACAAAAACATCATTGGTGGAAATGTAAAAGCAGGTGCTAACTACAATATTGATGAGCACCACAATATTTTTGGTAACGCAGGTTACTACTCAAAACAACCATTCTTTAACGGAGTTTATTTAAATAACAAAAATGATTTAAATCCTGCGTTAGAAAATGAAAAAATTATCGGTGTTGAATTAGGATACGGATACCGTTCTGAAAAATTATCTGGTAATGTTAACTTGTACAGAACTTCATGGGCTGATAGAATCTTAAGAGCTACATCTAACTTTAAAGATCCTCTAGGAAACACAGTTCAAGGTACTGCTAACTTATTTGGAGTTGAACAAATTCACAAAGGAGTTGAATTAGATTTCACTTACCGTCCAACAAAACGTTTCAACATTAACGGAGCGTTCTCTTTCGGAGATTGGAACTATGGTAAAGATGTAACTGCAACTTTCTTGGATAGAGAAACTGGTGAGCCAATTGTTAACGCAAACGGTGATATTGAAACTAAAACTTTATACTTGAAAGACGCTAAAGTTGGAGATGCTGCTCAGTTAACTGCTAACTTAGGTGCTTCTTATGAAATTTTCAACAACAACAACAATGCGTTAAAAGTTGATGGTAACTACCGTTATGTTGACCAATTGTACTCTCAAATTGATGCAGCTACAATGGACTCTCCAACAAACGGTGGAGCAATTCGTTTACCTTCTTACAACTTATTTGATGCAGGTTTAACTTACACATTGAAAGTTGGTAAAGATCACTTAAACGACGTTAAAGTTCGTTTCAACTGTAACAACGTATTCAATACAGTATACATTTCTGAAAGTATGACAGCTACTCAAGTATCTGACAAAACTACTTCAACTTGGAAAGGTATTGACACAAGTAACCAAGTTTGGTTTGGTGCTGGAAGAACTTGGAATGTAACACTTTCTTACAACTTCTAGTATTTAGCTAAATACATATAATACAAAAGGGATGCTCATTGAGCATCCCTTTTTTTTATGGTATCAATTGATATACCGCATCTTCATCAAATATCTTTTCATCTGTGGACAGATTTAGTGGAACGTCTGGCATAACTCCATATCCAAAAACTTCTTTGTGGTGGTAAGGAATGATGTGCATCAAACCAATGCGCCACTTTAGTTTTGAATTAGGTAACGTCAAGACTGGCATAATTCCCGCTACCGTTCCATTGTAAGTTCCTCCACTTTCTTCACCATAGACTTTGGCTCTATGACTGCCTTGTAAATTACTGCTTATTATACTGGAAGCTGAAAATGTAGCTCCGTCAATCAACACGTCTAATTTATTGGTGTATGCCTTCGCTTTGGGTGCAGTTGCTTTCAAGCCTGCAACTCTAAATTCACTTTGGTCGTTTGCTCCTGTAAATGTTCTTGTGTATAAATAGGGTAAAGCCAAGGCGTATATTGGTGACAAGAAAGTGTAATGTGCGACGCTCTTTCCTTTAACTGCATAAAACGGCATTTTCCATTTTGAATTAATCTTGGAGCTTGTTATCAATGGTTCTTCAACTTTTTTCAAATAACGGTATAGATAATCAATATCAGCAATGAGACCTCCGGTATTCCCTCTTAAATCTAATACCAAATGTTGGATGTTTTTCTCTTGTATAGTACTGAACAAACTATCATAAGATTTTTTGAATTTCCCACTGCTGAAACTTCTTATTCTCAAAACAGCATAGGTACTGTCTTTTGGATTTGGAAAACTAAGTGTCCGATTGAAATTTCCGTCTACATATCCCAATATGCGTTTTTGTTTTTTTAATTCCTTTTCTTTTTTAGCAATAATGGTCAAACTGTCTTTGGGAATTTTATGTGCTACAGTTTTAGTTTTCTTTTGCTCAATTGGTGTTTTTATTTGTTTTGAGAGGCTGTCTTTGCTCGTCCCTTGTGCTGTTTCCTTTTTAGTACTATAGCGTCTTAAAACCACCTCATTTACACTGCCTTCACAGAGTAAGGTGAGCGGAATACTGTCTTGCATGCCAAACATGGCTAACATTTCAGGATAAAATCTGCTGGTAAAACCTTTGGGTAGATATGTTTGATTGTATCCGTCTGATGCATACGTCAGTTTGTAGTGTTCAAAGAGTTCCTTTGGTGTTTTGTTGTTGAATTTTAGTACAGCACTTCCGGGACGAACCCCGTTCTTCAAATGGTGGTTGTGTGAAACGTAAAGGGTATCATTAAAATAACGGTAGTTTAATTGTGATAACGGCCCTCTTGTATCCTTGTATTTCTTGATCTCTGCTTTTGTAGAAGGCAGTGTGAGACCGTTGATGCGCATATGTCCTTGTTTGACAGCTGCAATGATTGGCGCTATTTTTAGGTGAAATTCATTTGGTTTTAAAGGGGTGTTTAAGCTATTGTAAACGCTGTCAAACTTTTTGTTTAACGCGTCTTTGTCAATGTACAAATCAGCATCTGGATGCATGGTAAATAATCTTTTTTTTACAAAGACCAGATCTTGTTGCATTTCAGCCACGCTCAGTGGGGTATTGATGTGTTTTATTTTCTTATCTGTAGAAGCGCAACCAGCGAGTATTAGCAATAAAACAGGGAGGACGTATTTTTTCAAAATTTAAGTAGGTTGTTTTCTTAAATGTAATGAAAATCTTTTATTAATATAAAAAAAAACGGTTTTCTAGCGAAAACCGTTTTATAAGTATCTTTATTCTAAGAGTTCAAGCATATCCAATGCTTTTTTGATGTTTTTAACCGGCTCAAAAGTCAGCAAAAGACGCAAACCATTTTTGGTTTCTTTTTCTTTCATGCGTACCAACGTTGGATTTTTGTGTACCACATTTAAAATGTGTCCAAATTTATTAGTTTGGTAAAATGCCGATTGTTGATCTGCAACAAAATATACCGTCATGGCGCCCTTTTTCATGATGATTTTCTCAATACCTGAATTAGTAGCCTTCCATTTTAACCTCACGCTGTCCATCAAACTCAATGCAGGTTTTGGCAAAGGCCCAAAACGGTCAACCAGTTCTTGTTCAAATTTGACCAATTCAGCTTCTGTCTTGAGATTTGACAAATCTGTATACAAATTGTATCGTTCCGTGATGTTATTGACATAGGTGTCTGGAAATAAAAGTTCCACATCTGAATCAATGGTTACCTCCTTGACATAAATCTTGGTTTCTGGATTTTGTTCTTCCTCAAACAGGTCTTTGAACTCGGTTTCTTTAAGTTCATCGATGGCTTCTGTCATGATTTTCTGATAGGTATCAAAACCAATTTCGTTGATGAAACCACTTTGTTCTCCACCCAAAATATCTCCAGCACCTCTAATCTCCAAGTCTTTCATCGCGATTTTAAATCCGCTTCCAAGGTCGCTGAATTGCTCCAATGCCTGTATGCGTTTTCTCGCTTCCTCTGTCATGGCTGAATAAGGTGGGCATATAAAGTAGCAAAATGCTTTTTTGTTACTTCTACCAACCCTTCCTCTCATTTGGTGTAGGTCTGACAATCCAAAATTATTGGCATTGTTGATGAAAATGGTATTTGCATTTGGCACGTCCAAACCACTTTCAATAATAGTTGTGGCTACCAAAACATCAAATGCTCCATCCATAAAGGCAAGCATTAATTCTTCCAGCTTTTTACCGTCCATCTGTCCGTGTCCAACGCCAACCTTTGCTCCAGGAACCAGGCGTTGTATCATGCCCGCAACTTCCTTGATGTTCTCAATTCTGTTGTTGATGAAATACACCTGACCTCCGCGCTCAATTTCAAATGAGATGGCATCTCTGATGGCTTCTTCATTAAAACCGATAACGTTGGTTTCAATAGGATACCTGTTTGGTGGAGGCGTTGTGATGACTGATAAATCACGTGCAGCCATCAACGAGAACTGTAAGGTTCTTGGAATTGGGGTAGCAGTCAACGTCAACGTATCAATGTTGGTCGCAATGGTCTTGAGTTTGTCTTTAACGGCCACTCCAAACTTTTGCTCCTCATCAATAATTAACAAGCCCAAATCTTTGAACTGTACATTTTTGTTGACTAATTGATGGGTTCCAATAACGATGTCTACCTTACCTGTCCCGAGTCCTAAAATAACTTCATTCTTCTCTTTAGTAGATCTGAATCTATTTAAATATTCAATGTTGACTGGCATGTCTGCCAATCGCTCTTTAAAAGTTTTGTAGTGTTGGAAAGCCAAAATGGTTGTAGGTACTAAAATAGCAACCTGTTTGCCATTGTCCACTGCTTTAAATGCGGCGCGAATTGCAACCTCAGTTTTACCAAATCCAACGTCTCCACATACCAATCTGTCCATGGGTTTTTCACTTTCCATGTCATTCTTGACATCCTGTGTAGCTTTGACTTGGTCTGGGGTGTCTTCATAGATAAAGGAACTTTCCAAGGCAGCTTGCAGATAGGTATCTGGTCCGTGTTGAAATCCTTTTTCCAATTTGCGTTTTGCATACAACTGTATCAGGTTGAAGGCAATGTGTTTGACACGTGCTTTTGTCTTTTGTTTCAGGGTTTTCCAAGTGTTGGAACCCAGTTTATGCATTTTGGGAGCGATCCCGTTTTTACCGTTGTATTTTGATATTTTGTGAAGGGAGTGAATACTGACGTATACCACATCACTTTCTGCATAAATCAATTTGATGGTTTCTTGAGTTTTTCCCTCAACCTGTATTTTTTGTAACCCGCCAAATCTTCCAATCCCGTGATCTATATGGGTAACGTAATCCCCTGTGTTTAGGGCCGTCAATTCTTTAAGAGAGATGGACTGTTTTTTTGTATACCCGTTTTTAAGGGTAAACTTGTGGTATCTTTCAAATATTTGGTGATCAGTGTAGCACGCTACTTGATGTTCTTTGTCCACAAATCCTTCAGAAATGGTGTTTACTACCGGAATGAAACCTCTGAATTTCTCTGTTCCATCACCAACGCTATCAATGATCTCCTTGATTCTTTTGGCTTGATTTTCATTAGAACAGTAAAGGTAGTTTTTGATTCCCTCCAAAGAGTTTTCATTCAAATTGGATTTCAAAAGCTCAAATTGCTTGTTGAAACTTGGCTGCGGTGCCGTGTGGAATTCAAACGACTGTTCAATTTTGTAAATCGGGCTGTTTGAAAATTCTACAATGCTGAAATCCAGTGATTTTTTGATAAACCCTTCTTGGTTTAAAAACATAAGCTCTGGTGCGCCTCGCTTAATTTCTCCAGTCAATTTGCTGTATATGTCCTCTGCGTTGTGGAACAATTTGTCCAAACGTGCAAAGAGGAGGTCTGCATTTTTAATACAGATGATAGAATCTTGTTGGATGTAGTTCAAGAAGCTCTCTCTCATTTCTTGAGATTGCTTGTTTTCTACATTTGGGATGATGGTCACCTTTTTTTGACGTTCAATGGACAACTGCGTTTCCACGTCAAAGGTTCTGATGGAATCTACTTCATCACCAAAGAATTCAATCCTGTAGGGATTGTCGTTTGAAAATGAAAAGACATCAATGATCCCTCCACGCACAGAGAATTCTCCTGGCTCAGCAACAAAGTCAACGCGTTTGAATTGGTATTCAAAAAGGACTTCGTTGATGAAATCAATTGAAATTTCATCAGCAACGGCAATTTTCAAGGTGTTTTTCTCAAGTTCTTTTCTGGTAACCACTTTTTCAAAAAGGGCATCAGGATAGGTAACGATGATGGTGGGCTTCTTTTTGGAATTGATTCTGTTTAAAACTTCAGCGCGCAGAAGCACGTTGGCGTTGTCAATTTCATCAATTTGATAGGGCCTTTTGTAGGAACCTGGAAAGAAGAGTACGTCTTTATCATTGACAATTTTCTCCAAATCATTGGCAGTATATGCGGCTTCTTCTTTGTCATTCATCACCAAAAGAAAGGGTCTTTTGGTGTCGTGAAACAAACGATCCACAACAAATGAAAGGGCAGAGCCGATCAATCCTTTAATTTGAATTTTTGTAGTTCCGGTATGTAGTTTGTTTATGATCTGATCTACTTTTTCAGACTGAGCATAAACATTTTTAATTTCAGTATTCAAGTTGTAATTTTTAAAAAAAACGAGGGCAGGAAACGTTGGATTTTTATTCCGGTTTGTTTTCTGCTTCTATGGTTTTTTGATAATCAAAATTTGCATGTCTCAACGTGTCCAAAGCGCGAATCATTTCAGCTTCTCCACTTTCTTTGGGAATGCTGTTGAATCTCATGATCTCATCCATCTGATTTTGAATCGATAAGATGTCATTGGATATGTTTTTATTAAACGCAATAATTTTGTCTGTTGGTATGATTGGCAAAGAAATAAAAGAGTTCAACGACTGTATGTCTGCATTGAGGTTTCTCAAACGGACAATCACTTGTGGCTTGTTGAACATGCCTGGAGCTGAACCTGGCAATTCTTTGGCTATTTGAGTTAATTTATCTACCTTCTTGCGGTAAGAAGATATATTCTTTGAGGGTTTGGAGGCCAATTCCTGTTTGAAAGTTAACCATTGATTCCAAGAGTTGATGTTTTGTTTGACTTGTGGTGTCGCTTCAACGGTGGTGAAATTCCAGTTTTTTTCCAAAACGTTTACAATAGAATCATTAATTGCGATGGCTTTGGCTCTTTCAGCCTGAACAATCTTTTCGTCGTCAGTGCAAGAAAACAAGGCTAAAGCGGTTAAGAAAAATAAGGAATAGATGCGTCTCATGAGTCGGTTTTTTTTGAATATGCAAATTTACAAATGTTTTTTGGTAATGTTTTTTTTATTTACCTGAGAATGGCAATTTTAATTATAAATAAAACAAAAATTTGCGGTCTGTGGTAATAT
>JAGHSS010000054.1 GCA_018065745.1 Candidatus Neoflavobacterium equi
TTACTCTTCTGAAAATTTAATGAATTTCAAAAATCGCTTTTGTGCGTTAGCTGTCCTAACATTTGCATTTTCTACCGCTTCCTTTGCACAGAATACCATCAGATATACTGATATCACAGATGGGACCCCAGCATCTATAGACTTCAACAATGACAACAATTCAGAAATTACCATAAGCTACAATGGTACTATGTTGAACTATCAAGGTGATGGAGAAACAACCAATATCCATGCTTTTGGTCCAGAAGATTGGGATACAGTAAATTTTGTAAATCGCGATTTCATAATTGGAGCAAACAACAATTGGAACGGATTTGGAGATGCAGCACTATTGGGTTGGGGAGATGGAAATGCCACTTTGCCAGTAAATACAGACAAATACATTGCTGTTAGAATTGGATTTGCAGGGAATAACAACCTGTACTATGGATGGATTCGAGTTTCAGTCAATGCAAATGAAGTAGTGACATATAAAGATTTTGCATACAACACTACTGCTGGACAAACCATACTTGCAGGACAAACGACCAACCTTTCAAATACGCAATTTGCTAATAGTACGGTCAACGTATATCCTAACCCATTTAAAGAACAAATCAATTTGGAAAACAACACAGATGTAACCCAATATGCAGTGTGGAATACTTTGGGACAATTGGTTAAAAATGGAGCAGTAGTTGGAACAGCGATTCAATTACAAGACCTACCTACAGGAACTTATATATTGGAATTAAAAGATGATAATGGAGTAAACTTACAATCAAAAAAAATCATTAAATCATAATTAATAGACGCTTTCTAATTGGGTATTTCAGATGCTTACCTGCGTGGTTGAACGTATACAACAACTATCATAAAGAGAATTTTATATCTCTTTTAAGATCTAAACTCTGAAAGCCAATCCCCCCCTTTTATTGACGATTAAATTATAATAAACAATTCATTCTATAATCGAAAAAAAATTATCTTTGGGCTCCTTAAAATAGATATGATATGAGTACGACTTGGTATGAATGTAAAATAAAATACAGAAAAACAGAAGAAAACGGCGTTCAAAAAGTGGTGAATGAGTTGTATTTGGTTGATGCGATGTCTTATACAGAAGCAGAATCAAGAATCAGCGAAGAGATGACTGCCTATATTAGTGAAGAATTCAAAATCACCAATATTAAAACAGCTAACTTTTCAGAAATCCACCCATTTGAAAATACGGATCGCTGGTTTAAGTCTAAAGTGTCTTTAATGGCTTATGATGAAGAAAGCGGAAAGGAACGCAAAACCAACCTTTACATCCTTGTTCAAGCAAATGATGTAAAAGAGGCTTTTGACAACACGACACACGTGATGCGTACTACCTTGGGGGAATACAGTATTCCTTCCATATCTGAGTCGCCAATCATGGATGTATTTCCATATTTTAGCGGAGATGAAAAAGAGTTGGAACAGATTGAACGTTTCAATGCCTTAAAAGCATCAAAACCAATAGCTGTTAGTACAGAAGTGATACATGAATCTCTAGTAGATCTTGTAGAATCACTAGAAGAATAAAATGGAAAACCTCCAACTTTTGTTGGAGGTTTTTTATTTGTATTGAATTAAGTTGTAACTTCAGAACTTAAGATATATAACTATGGAAATTAAATCTACGCCACAATTGATGAAAGGACTGTTCAAAGTAAAAGATAAGTATTACCTAAGCCCGCATTTAATTCGCATTGTTTTGGAAAGTGACGCTATTCAAAATTTTAAAAATGCTCGTTTGGGAGACAACAACAAAATATTACTTCCCCAATATGCCGGCGCAGCCGTTGAATTGCCATCTCCAACCAGAGGCCTAAAAGAGATTACCAATTACATCAGAACCTACACGTTGAGAGCATTGGCTGTGGAAGCCAATGAAATGACCATTGATTTTGTAGCCCACGGCACAGAAGGACCTGCGTCAAGTTGGGCCATTCAATGTGATAAAGGAGATGCCATTGGCGTGTTGATGAAGGAAAAGGAAAAGGGACTTATTGAAACGGCTTCAAATTATATTCTAATTGGGGACCATACGGCCTTGCCTGTCATATCTGTACTTTTGGAACAAATGAGTAACACCGCCAGCGGACATGTCATTTTAGAAGTATATGGTCCTGAAGATGTTTTGGAATTGCATAGACCTGCAAAAATGAACCTCCATTGGATTTTCAATAAAACACCAGGAATAAATTCCCAATTGTCCAAAATGCTTGAAAACATTGGTATTGAACACCCCAATGAAACCTTTGTATTTGCGGCCACAGAACAAAAAACAAATCAAGAAATACAAGAATTTTTGAGAAGTCAACCCATACAACGCACCCAATGGAATGCATTTTCCTATTGGAAACAAGGCGTTTCAGAACGTTAATTAATTTTTTCTCAAAATATAAATGTCGGAAACAGCTTGCTGGTCTTGATGTACCAATTTGAGATCCATCAAAATCAATCCGTTATCTGTAATTTTAAATTCTTGAAATGGATCAACAGCATTCAATTTTAAGATGCCGTCTGCAATGGTGAAATTGCCCTTAACGACAGATTTGTTTTGATTTTCTAAGTTGGTGACTGCATAAGAAAATGTACTGTTTCTATACAAACTCAACTGCACCAAATCCCCTTTTGCATGTGTGGAAGGGAACAAACCGCTGTAATTACCAATCAAAGAATCAAAAAATTGATTGTCTACAGCCAATACATCTAACTTGGAATGATCAAATTGATCCAAGGCATATTGAGTACCCGTCGTTTTTCCACAAGACAACAAGAAAAACAACACACCAAAAGTCGCATAAGTTAAAATAGACATTCGAGACATAACTATTGATTTATATATTTGTGTGTAAAAATAAAAAAGACTATCTCAATTCTAAATAGAATTCATAAATAATTAACATATTTATATTTTTACAACAAGAACAGCAACAAGCTATTTTATTTCATTATTTTTGCATTATAAATACACTAGAACATGTTGATAATTGGAATTGCTGGTGGTACAGGTAGTGGAAAAACCACTGTAGTACATCAAATTATGAAAGAATTACCTGAAGCTGAAGTTGGTATCATCTCTCAAGACGCTTATTATAAAGCAAACGATCACCTTAGCTATGATGAACGTACATTAATAAACTACGACCATCCTAGAGCTATTGATTTTGAGTTGTTGTCTTCACATCTAAAAGAATTAAAAGGAGGTCAAAGTATTGAACAACCGGTTTATTCTTATGTGCACCACAACAGAACCAATGACTTTATCTTGACTCATCCTAGAAAAGTGATGATTGTTGAGGGAATTCTTATTTTGGCAAATCCGCAATTGCGCGATATGTTTGACATTAAAATATTTGTTCACGCGGACTCAGATGAGCGTTTGATCAGACGTTTAAAACGTGATATTGCTGATAGAGGAAGAGATATGGAAGAGGTTTTGAGCAGATATCAAAGTACCTTAAAACCAATGCACGAACAATTCATTGAACCATCAAAGGCGTTTGCTGATATCATTATCCCTAACGATACCTACAACACAGTTGCGATTGACATTGTACGTACTGTAATTAACGACAAATTGTCTTAACAATGAAATACTTAAACCATCCCATATTCACCAAATATCCATTTTTAAAGAAATGGATAAATCGCTATACCGTTACTTTGGTGTTGTTTGTGGTATGGATGGTTTTCTTTGACAATTATTCTGTATTGGATCACATTATCCTCAACGGAGAAATCTCTGAATTGAACGATAATAGGGAATATTACAAGGAAGAAATTAGAAAAGATGCTGAGCAAATCAAATTGCTTAAACAAGACGAACAAATTGAGGGCTATGCCCGAGAAAAATATTATATGAAACGTGAAAACGAAGACATATATATCATAGATTTTGAATCTGAAGATACGGAATCTACCGTAAAATAAACCAACCAAACGCATAAATTACTATGGATCAAAAACTGTTTACTGATTTTGACCCCATTTCTTCAAAACAATGGAAAAATTTGATTCAGTATGAGTTGAAAGGCGCTGACTTCAATCAAACCGTTGTTTGGGAATCTCTGGAAGGCATTAAGGTTAAACCTTTATACCACAGTGATGAAGATCAACAAAACATCCAAATAAACACAGAAGCTTCTCAATTTAAAATTGTTCAAGACATCTTTGTCTTTGATTTAGAAAAATCCATTCACAAAGCAAACGGCAGCATCAAACGCGGTGCTGAAAGTTTAAAATTCACCATTGCCTCTGCAGCGGTGGACTGCGAAAAATTGTTGAAGGGAATCACAGCTGTGGGAATTCAAGCGGTGTATCTAAATTTACAATTTCTCAATGCCTCTTATCTTTTGCAAATAGACAACCTGGCAGCAACACTGCCTTTTAAAGTCTATATGCTAACTGACATTGTTGGGCAATTGGGTAGAGATGGAAATTGGTATAGCTCTCAACAAAGTGATCTTGAAATTCTGAAACAGGTGCAACCTCAGTTGAAAAACTGTTCACTGATCAGTGTTGACAGCACCTTATATCAAAATGCAGGTGCCAACAGTGTGCAACAAATTGCATTCACCTTGGCGCATGCAAATGAATACTTCAATGCCTTACCTCAACTTAACAGAGAAATGGTGATCCAAGTGGCTCAAGGGAGTAACTACTTCTTTGAAATTGCCAAACTTAGAGCAATCAGATGGTGTTTTGACTCTTTGATGGCAGCCTATGACTTTGATGTGAAAATCCACATTTTAGCCATGCCAACAAAGCGCAATAAAACCCTGTATGACTACAACACCAATATGTTGCGCACAACCACTGAATGCATGAGTGCCATTTTGGGGGGTGCTGACGCGGTGTGTAATTTGCCCTATGACGCCATTTATCACAAGACGAATGAATTTGGAGACCGTATTTCAAGAAATCAATTGTTGATCTTGAAAAAGGAAAGTTATTTTGACAAGGTTGACAACCCGGCTGATGGAGCCTACTACATTGAATACATCACAGAGCAATTGGCTGAAAAAGCTATGGAACTGTTTAAAGATATAGAATCTCATGGCGGACTTATTGATGGATTAATTGACGGAGCAATCCAAAGAAAAATCAATCAAAGTGCTGCAAAAGAACAAGCTTTTTTTGACACAGGAAAAGAAATCCTTTTGGGTACCAACAAGCACCCAAATCCTGCGGATAAAATGAAGGATGCTTTGGAGCTGTACCCCTTTGTAAAAAAGATGTCAGGCAAAAAAGCAATCACTCCTATTGTTGAAAAGAGATTGGCTGAAAAAGTGGAACAAGAAAGACTGGAGCTGGAAGCTGCACAAGCAAACACACCGTCTTAAAAACGTTTGAACATGAGAAAAAACATTCAAGATATTCAATTGAATACCCAAGCTATTTCAGCTCCTAGCACTGCTGCGGAGGCTTTTGAAACAGCAGAGGGTATTGGATTGGAACAAAAATACAGCGCAGCTGCTCTAGAAGATTTAGAACACATTGGATTTGCTGCTGGGTTTGCACCCAATTTGAGAGGACCTTATGCCACCATGTATGTGCGCAGACCATGGACCATCAGACAATATGCAGGATTTTCAACTGCTCAAGAGAGCAATGCTTTTTACAGAAGAAATTTAGCTGCAGGGCAAAAAGGACTCTCAGTCGCTTTTGACTTGGCGACACACAGAGGCTATGACTCTGATCACGAACGTGTCTTTGGAGACGTTGGTAAGGCGGGTGTTGCCATTGACAGCGTGGAAGATATGAAGGTCTTATTTGACCAAATTCCGCTGGATGAGATGTCTGTTTCCATGACGATGAACGGGGCTGTTTTACCCATTATGGCCTTTTATATTGTAGCAGCTAAAGAACAAGGTGTGGATGAGGCTTTACTGTCTGGAACCATTCAGAATGATATTTTGAAGGAATTCATGGTGCGAAATACCTACATCTATCCACCAACGCCTTCTATGAAGATTATTGCGGATATTTTTGAATACACCAGCAAGAAAATGCCCAAGTTTAATTCCATCTCTATTTCTGGATACCACATGCAGGAAGCAGGTGCAACAGCTGATATTGAATTGGCTTACACCCTGGCTGACGGTTTGGAATACATCAGAACAGGTTTGGCAACGGGTATGAAAATTGACGAATTCGCTCCGCGATTGTCATTTTTCTGGGCTATTGGAATGAACCATTTTATGGAGATTGCCAAAATGCGTGCTGGACGTATGTTGTGGGCAAAATTGTTAAAACAATTTGAACCTAAAAACGACAAGTCTCTGGCATTGAGAACACACTGTCAAACTTCTGGATGGAGTTTGACGGAACAAGACCCGTTCAACAATGTGGCGCGAACTACTATTGAAGCAGCGGCGGCAGCCTTTGGGGGAACCCAATCCCTGCACACCAATGCCTTGGACGAGGCTATTGCACTACCAACAGACTTCTCTGCGCGTATTGCAAGAAACACACAGATTTACCTTCAAGAGGAAACTAAAATAACCAAGACGGTAGACCCTTGGGCAGGAAGCTTCTATGTTGAAAAATTAACGGCTGAAATTGCTGAAAAAGCATGGGCTTTGATTGAAGAGGTGGAAGCCTTGGGCGGAATGACCAAAGCTATTGAGTCTGGGATACCAAAAATGCGCATTGAAGAAGCTGCAGCGAGAAAGCAAGCGCGTATTGACAGTGGACAAGACATTATTGTTGGAGTCAACAAATACCGTTTGGAAAAAGAAGATCCGCTTCAAATTTTGGAAGTTGACAACCAAATTGTAAGGGAACAACAAATCCAACGTTTGAATGACATAAAAGCAACGAGAGACAATGAAAAGGTAGCCGCTTCTTTGGCAAAATTGACTGAAGCAGCGAAAACCGGAACTGGAAACTTGTTGGAGATTGCTGTTGAAGCAGCTGAAAACAGAGCGACACTGGGTGAAATCAGCGATGCTTTGGAAGTTGTATTTGGCAGATATAAAGCTCAAATTAAATCTTTTAGTGGCGTGTATAGCAAAGAAATAAAAGACGATGCCAGCTTTGAAAAAGCTAAATCATTAGCGAATGCGTTTGCTGCTCAAGAAGGAAGACGTCCCCGCATCATGATTGCAAAAATGGGTCAGGATGGACACGACCGCGGTGCCAAAGTGGTGGCAACGGGATATGCAGATGTTGGTTTTGACGTGGACATTGGTCCGTTGTTCCAAACTCCTGCTGAAGCTGCCAAACAAGCGGTGGAAAACGACGTTCATATTCTGGGCGTATCCTCTCTAGCAGCGGGGCATAAAACCTTGGTTCCTCAGGTTATTGAAGAACTTAAAAAATATGGTCGCGAGGACATTATGGTTATTGTTGGTGGGGTGATCCCAGCGCAAGATTATGATTTCTTGCACGAGGCTGGTGCTGTTGCTATCTTTGGTCCTGGAACCAAAATTAGTGAGGCAGCCATCACAATTCTTGACGTTTTAATGGATTAATCCATTTCTAAATACAAAAAAGCAGTCTATTTTCATAGACTGCTTTTTTTATGGGTATATATTTTAAAATTACTCTGCTACTCCCAACATGTTTTCTGGATTTAAAATATCATCCAAAGCTTCTTTTGTCAAGATGTTTTGTTCAATAATCAAATCATACACACTGGCTCCGGTTGCCAAGGCTTCTTTGGCAATCTTGGTACTGTTTTTATAACCGATATACGGATTTAAAGCCGTGACAATACCAATGCTGTTCAACACCATGTTTTTACAATGTGCTTCATTGGCAGTGATGCCGTTGATGCATTTGTCAACCATAGTATCCATACCGTTGATCAACAATTTGATGGAGTCAATGATGGAATAAGTCAACACAGGCTCCATTACATTTAACTGCAACTGCCCTGCCTCTGCCGCCATGGTTACCGTCAAATCATTACCAATTACTTTAAAGCAGATTTGGTTCATCACCTCAGGTATTACTGGATTTACTTTTCCAGGCATAATGGAAGATCCAGGCTGCATTGGTGGCAAATTGATCTCGTTAAAACCACATCTTGGCCCTGAAGACAACAACCTCAAGTCATTGCATATCTTGGAAATCTTGATGGACATACGCTTTAATGCTGAAGAGTAAATCACATAAGAACCGGTGTCTGGTGTAGCCTCAATTAAATTGGCTGCTTTGACAAATGGGAAGGCCGTTATCTCTGCTAAATTTTGAGCACATAAGGTGGCATAGCCCGGTTTGGCATTCAATCCTGTACCAATAGCTGTTGCTCCCATATTTATTTCATAAAAAAGAGACGAATTGGAATCCAAACGGGCAATCTCCTCTTCTAAATTTGCTGCAAATGCTTCAAACTCTTGTCCCATGGTCATGGGCACTGCATCCTGTAATTGGGTGCGTCCCATCTTGATGACGTGCTTGAACTCCTCCCCTTTGTTTCTAAAAGATTGAATAAACAACCTGAGGTGGTCTACCAACTTTTGATTGTAAAACAAGAGCGCCAATTTGATGGCCGTTGGATAAGCGTCATTGGTGGATTGAGATAAATTGACATGATCATTTGGCGAACAGTATTGATAGGCTCCTTTGGTATGTCCCAACAATTCTAAAGCCCTGTTGGCAATCACCTCATTGATGTTCATATTGGTTGAAGTTCCTGCTCCTCCCTGGATCATATCAATTGGGAATTCTGCATCAAATTTACCAGAGATGATTTCCTTACAAGCATCAATGATGGCATCTGCAATGGTGTGTTCCAAAATACCCAATGTGGCATTGGTTTTGGCAGCAGCCCATTTGACATAAGCGAGGGATTTTATAAAAATCGGGAAGGAAGAAAGGGTTACACCAGAGATGTGGAAGTTATCTATGGCACGTTGTGTTTGCACCCCATAATATGCATTTTCTGGAACGTTTAAATCGCCCAACAGATCATTTTCAATTCGATACATAACTTATATTTTTCCTAAATTTAAAACTATTTTTTTTAGGAACATAAAAAATAACTACTTAAAAAACTATGCATACATAGTATTTTTAAGTATATTTGAGATAATAAACAAACGAATTCAAAGATGAACTATACACAAAAAATGTTGAGAGATGACGCTTTAAAAGGGAAATCTATCATTGTTACCGGAGGTGGAAGCGGCTTGGGTAAAGCCATGACCAAATACTTTTTGGAATTGGGAGCTCAAGTAGCGATTACTTCTAGAGACTTGGACAAATTGCAAAAAACGGCTGAAGAACTTACTGCTGAAACTGGCGGAACGTGTTTGCCGATTGCTTGTGATGTGAGACACTATGACCAGGTGGAAGCGATGACCCAAGAGGTAATTGCCAAATTTGGTAAGATTGATGTCCTGTTGAACAACGCGGCTGGAAACTTCATTTCACCAACAGAGCGCTTGTCTGCAAATGCTTTTGACACCATCATTGACATTGTGCTAAAAGGATCCAAAAACTGCACATTGGCGGTTGGAAAACACTGGATTGACACCAAACAAAAAGACAAAACTGTTTTAAATATTGTGACTACCTATGCTTGGACGGGATCTGCTTATGTGGTTCCTTCTGCAACGGCTAAGGCTGGTGTTTTGGCAATGACGCGCAGTTTGGCTGTGGAATGGGCAAAATACGGCATCAGAATGAATGCGATTGCGCCAGGACCATTCCCTACAAAAGGGGCTTGGGACCGTTTATTACCGGGAGATTTACAAGAGAAATTTGACTTGGCAAAACGCAATCCGCTGCAACGTGTTGGAGACCACCAAGAGTTGGCTAATTTAGCGGCTTATATGGTTTCTGACTTCTCAGCATACATCAACGGTGAGGTAATTACCATTGACGGGGCTGAATGGTTGAAAGGGGCTGGACAGTTCAATTTGTTGGAGGAAGTACCACAAGAGATGTGGGATATGCTGGAACAAATGATCAAAGCTAAAGGAAATAAATAAAAAAAAGGGGGCACAAAATACAGTGCTCCCTTTTTTATTTGCAGTTTTCTTCAATCTCTGCAATGTATTTCTTGTCAAACGGCACGGGCACAAATTCTGCCAGTACCACATCTTCTTTGGACAGTTGTTTTTTTACCGGATCGTAAATATAGGTTGCAATTGCTGCGGTATGATCTGGATAACTCTCTGAAACAGCAAAGGTAAACACCTCGCCTTTTTTTAGAGATTTGTGCTTGCTGGGATCTGGGCTGGTAATCAGATTGATTTGAATTCCCGTTCCCCCATTGGCAACGATGGCCTCTTTGAGTCCTTTGGTGGTTTCTTTATAATCTTTGGAATTGGTCAACAGATCAATATAAACCTGATGGCAATCTTTTGGAATGTGCTTTGTGATGATGTTCGTGGATCCTACCGCAGCGGTATCTTCCACAACCACCTCTGTTACGCTGTCATTTATTTGATTTTCTGGAACATTCGTCTGCCCTTCTTTCTTACAAGAAAACAAGGCTGTTAGTACCAAAAGTGTGCATATTTTCTTTATCATAGTTTTTGTTTTGCTATTTTAAAGATACAAAAAAAATAATGGAAATTATCATGCAGCTGTCGCGTCAGGGATGGGAGCGGCATCCTTTTTGGAGCGCAAGCGCAAAAAAGATACAGCGGACAGCCCGACGGTTTTCAAGCGCAGCGCAGGAAAACGGGACGCCCTAAAACGTACCTACAATGCCAATACCTCTGAAATTTGGATTGACCTGCCACGAGATTTTGTGCTTGCGCTCCAAGGCTTTGATGGGATTGTCATAGGCCGTTTTTTCCAAGCGCTTCATCACGGTGTCCGTACAAAAATAAGATATGGCGGCTCCAAAAACCAGGTCAGAAAACCAATGGGCGTCCACATACATGCGGCTGGCCATGGTCACACCGGCTCCGGCATAAAATGCGCCTTTCAACCACGGATTCTCCACCCTACGTGCCAACACCATTGAAGTTACTAATGCTATCTGAATATGTCCTGATGGGAATGAACTGTAAGCAGGATCCCCAAAGAATGGTTTAAATTTATAATTCCCAACATCTGTTGAGGGTCTTGCACGTCCAACTGCTGATTTCATAATGGTTTGCAGGGCTCCACTGGTCAAATATGAAGCTCCCAAAATAATACCAGTTTCTTTGGCCCATTCTGATTTAAAAATCCAACCGGTCACATAAAAACCACCGGTCATGACCATGGCTGCATAGGGTTTCCCGTTGTGGAATCCCAAGGGTTCTAAATCGTCGAGAAGTGGACTGTGATTGTGGTCCCAAAAATCTTTTATCGGTTCATCAACAAGGGTTAAAACTGCGGCTCCTCCAACTGTTGCAGCGGCTGTTGTCCAATCCTTACCCTTCCATCTGACTGGGGAAATTGCGGTGTAAACAAAGGCATCTGCCACGCGTATCAAGGCGTTTGTCTTGTGCTTTTGTGGGGGATTTAAACTGTCTAAATTTGAAGTAAAATCTACATTTTTAACAGCTGTATTTTTTATAACACTTAGGGTGTCATTAGCCGTATTATGCAATTGTAGACTGTCAGGGTTTTGAGCTAACATATTTGCAGAAGCTGAAAAAACCAATAATAACAACAGCTTAATGGTAAGCGAATTCAAGCATTTCATAGTCATTGACGGGCTTTCTACCCGTGGATTTACAAAGATAAAAACTTAAATTTTAGCCTGCGTTAAAATAAAAGAATTAATTTATTTTGGAACGGCTGGGAGGCTGTAAAATTGTGCGGTTACAGCCGTTGTTGAGAAATGAAAAAGTTTTAAAATCTAATAATCAAACACTTGTCATT
>JAGHSS010000139.1 GCA_018065745.1 Candidatus Neoflavobacterium equi
GACATGAACAATAGATTTTTATTGCTTGCATCAGCATTACTATTATGTTCAAACTCCTTCTTTGCGCAATCAAATTTATCGAATGCCAAAGTACCAAGTGAAATCGGTTTGAAATCTGAAGCTCAGATGAATGCTGATAATGATAAACCATTGCCTTATGGATATGTGGATGATCGTGATAACTTATTTGGTAAAAGAGTTTGGGAAATCATTGATTTAGATGAGCGTGTAAACTTTCCGTTTTATTTTCCAATCGAAGAGAATATTGGTAATGACAGAAAATCTCTATTCAATGTTTTAGTTTCTGGAATGAAAGACGGAAGCATCTCTGAAGTTTATGACGATTCTTATTTCACAACTAAAAAGTCTTTAGAAGAAATTTTATCTGCTTTTTACAGAAAAGAATTATCTGATTACGGAATTGATGTTTTAAACAGATACCCTAAAAAATCTGAAGCTCAATTAGTAGCTGAAGGTAAATTAACAGATGAACACTATACTACATCTCAAGTTACTGCAGAAGATATTGCTCAGTACAGAATTGTTGGACAGTGGTATTTTGATTCTCGTCAATCAGAATTGAAATACAGAATCTTGGGAATTTGTCCAATGGCTGTAGATGCTCTTTCAAAAATGAGAGGTATTGAAAATGCAGAACCATTAGAGTTATTCTGGGTTTTTGTTCCTGCTGCTCGTGATATTTTACATGAAAACAAAGCATTCAACAACAAAAATTCTGCTATGCCTTTCTCTTTTGACCACTTGTTAAACGCGCGTCGTTTCTCAGCTGTGATCTACAAAGAAGAAAACGTTTACGGAAATAGAAGTGTGAGTGATTACGTTCGTGAAAACGCACAGTTGCAATTATTAGAATCAGAAAGAATCAAAGAAAAAATCCGCGATTTTGAACAAGATATGTGGAATTACTAATTCTTGATTTTTTTTAAATACACAAAGAGGTTGTCTTGAAAAGGACAACCTCTTTTTTTTTGTTATTTTTGCATTATGAAAGATTATTTGATTGTCGGTTCTGGATTGGCCGGTATAAGTTTTGCACAGACGTGTTTGGAAAACGGCAAGAGTTTTGATGTGATGGACAACAATTCCACCACGTCAACACGCGTTGCTGGCGGAATGTATAATCCCGTTATTTTAAAGCGTTACAGTGAGGTTTGGCGCGCCAAAGAACAGATGGAATTGGCTTTGCCCATGTATGATCGCATCAGCGAACAGATCCATGTGGCGTTCAATTTTAAAACGCCAATTTACCGCAAATTTGCCTCTGTTGAAGAGCAAAACAATTGGTTTCAAGCCGCAGATAAACCTGCGATGGCACCCTTTCTATCCACACAGATTATCAACAAAACATACGCACATATTCCATCCCCTTTTGGGTATGGAGAAGTCTTGTACAGTGGGTATTTAAACACCAAATTGCTGTTGGATGGCTATATTGCCTTTCTTCAAGAACAAGGCTGTTTTGTAGCCCAAACTTTTGACTACAACGCATTGCAAATTCTTGAAAACACCGTTGTCTATGACGGAAAAACCTACCAAAACGTCATTTTTGCTGAAGGGTATGGGTTGCAGTTCAATCCGTTTTTTAACCATTTGCCCTTGGACGGTACCAAAGGGGAGCTCATGGTGGTTAAAATTCCAAACTTAGACATTGATTTTATATTTAAAGCAGGTGTGTTTTTAATTCCTTTGGGAGGTGATTTGTACAAGGTTGGAGCTACATACAATTGGACTGACAAGACAGATGTACCCACGCCAGAAGGCCGCAAGGAATTGGAAGATGAACTGAAGTCCTTGATCAATTGTCCTTATGAAGTCCTCAGTCACTATGCAGGTGTGCGTCCCACAGTCAAAGACAGAAGACCGTTGGTTGGACAACACCACCAACATCAAACTCTGTATGTACTCAACGGTTTGGGAACCAGAGGGGTGATGTTGGGGCCCTATTTAGCACAGGCGTTATTCAACTTCATAGAAGTGGGGCAGCCCTTGGAGGCAGAAATCAACATCAGCCGTATGTGCAAGAAGTTAGGAATCCGCATCTAAAGCTCAGTTTGTGAGTGATTTCACAAGCTATTTCAATTAAAGGTTATACCTTTGCAAATATTTTTAAATACACCATGTTAAACATACATAATTTATCGGTTTCCTTTGGTGGAACCTATTTGTTTGAAGAAGTTACCTTTCGTTTAGGCGCTGGAGACCGTGTTGGTCTTGTGGGTAAAAACGGAGCAGGAAAATCAACCATGTTAAAAATCTTGTCTGGAGACGTCAAGCCTGATGAAGGGGTAATTGCCTTTGAGAAAGAAATCCAATTGGGTTTCTTGAGACAGGACATTGACTTTGTGGTTGGACGCACTGTTTTAGAAGAAGCTTACCAAGCCTTTCACGACATCAAACAAACAGAGTTTCAAATTGATGAAGTCAACCACGAATTGGTTACCAGAACAGATTATGAATCTCAGTATTATTCAGATTTAATTGAAAAATTAAGTGATTTGACCCACCGTTTTGAAATTCTTGGCGGGTACAATTACGTTGGAAATACAGAGCGCATCTTGTTGGGTCTTGGTTTTAAACGCGAAGATTTTGACAAGCAGACAGATACCTTTTCAGGAGGATGGCGCATGAGAATTGAGTTGGCCAAATTGTTGCTTCAAAGCAA
>JAGHSS010000062.1 GCA_018065745.1 Candidatus Neoflavobacterium equi
GTTACCCACCCACTTACATGAAAGAACTAAAACATTTAAATAAATATTTTTTTAAGTACAAATACAGATTCTTATTGGGAATCGCAATTACTATATTAGCACAAATCATCACCCTATACGCCCCTAAACTCATTGGGGATTCCATCAAAATTTTAGAAAAGAACGACCTCGGTAAAGCAGCAGCAACCCAAGCCTTACTCACCAACATCACCCTTATTGTGATCACCACCTTAGTGGCAGGGTTTTTCACCTTTTTGATGAGACAAACTTTAATTGTCATGTCAAGACACATAGAGTTTGACTTAAAGAATGAAGTATTCAAACAGTATGAAGTACTGTCTCAAAACTTTTATAAAAACAACCGCATCGGGGACATGATGAACCGCATCAGTGAAGACGTGGGAAAAGTGAGACAATATGTAGGACCGGCGGTAATGTACAGTATCAATACCTTTATACGTTTCACCGTGGTAATTGTTCAAATGTACCTGATTTCCCCACAATTGACCTTATACACTATATTGCCCCTGCCTTTTTTGAGCTATTTTATTTTCAAGATCAGTAATATGATCAACATCAAAAGTGCGGCATACCAAAAGAATCTTTCTGTGTTGTCCACCTTTACCCAAGAAGTTTTCTCAGGCATACGCGTGGTAAAAGCTTACGGAATAGAACAGACAAAAACAGCAGAATACAATCAACTGTCTGCAAAGAGCAAGGAGAAAAATTTAGACCTAGTCAAGATCAACGCCATGTTTGGACCGTTGATGATTCTATTGATTGGAATCAGTAACCTGGTTGTAATATATGTTGGAGGAGTGTTGTACATCAACGGCAGCATCGCTGACATTGGGGTTATTGCCCAGTTCATCCTTTACATCAATATGTTGACATGGCCAGTTGCCTCTTTGGGTTGGGTATCCAGCATGGTTCAAGAAGCAGAAGCTTCACAGGGAAGGTTAAATGAATTTTTAAAGATCCAGCCAGAAATCGTTTCAACCACAGAAGAAAGGGTAGACATCCAAGGAAGTATTTCCTTCAACAACGTTTCCTTTACTTATGAGGACACTCAAATCCAAGCCCTGAAAAATGTCAGTTTCAATTTAGAAGCAGGAAAGACCATGGCGATATTGGGGAAAACCGGTTCTGGTAAATCCACCATTCTCCAATTGATTCCAAGACTTTTTGACACTACACAAGGACTAATACACCTGGATCAATATCCTGTAAAAGACCTTAATCTGACCCATTTAAGAGATCAGATAGCCATGGTTCCCCAGGAGGCCTTTTTATTTTCAGACACCATTGCCAACAACATCAAGTTTGGAAAAAACGACGCAACACAGGAAGAAATTGAACAAGCAGCGATAAATGCCTATGTGCACGACAACATCGTTAATTTCAAAAACGGTTACAACACCATTCTTGGCGAAAGGGGAATTACCCTTTCTGGAGGTCAAAAACAACGTGTCTCCATTGCAAGAGCACTTATCAAAGACGCACCAATACTGTTGTTAGACGACTCCCTTTCTGCGGTTGACAATGAGACTGAGGAACACATCCTCAACAACATACAGAAATTAGCACAAAACAAAACAACCATCATCGTTACCCACAGAGTTTCTGCGGCAATCAAGGCAGATTTGATTTTAATATTGGAAGATGGACGAGTTTTGGAATCTGGAAATCATCAAGAATTGATACAATTGGACGGTTATTACAGAAAACTGTACGATAAACAGATTAATAATAAAAAATAATTTTTTTTTT
>JAGHSS010000060.1 GCA_018065745.1 Candidatus Neoflavobacterium equi
TTTATTATTTAATTTATTGAAGGAAACAATCCTTAGTGCAACAGTTTTTTAATGTAGATCTGTATAAGTACCCGTATCTATTTCAATGGTAGGATATACAAAATCAGTAAGCTTATTTAATACCAACCTCAAATCAGCGCAATCCATACACAATGAAAGTCGTATATAACGATTTCCGCGACTACCAAAAATACAACCTGGAGTGCAAAATACACCATAATTGTACAATATATAATCTATAAATTTTGAAACATCATCAACAGCATCAGACACTTGAGCCCAAACAAATAAACCGCTATTTTCTTTATTTATTTTACAGTTTAATTTCTCGGCAATTTCATAAACCAATGCTTGTCTTTGACGGTAAATGAGCTGCTGTTCTTCAAACCAGCTGTCGGGCAAATTCAATGCCGCAATGGCGCCCATTTGAATGCCGTAAAACATCCCACTATCCATATTGCTTTTTACCTTCAAAATAGCATCAATATATGCTGAATGCCCCAAAACCATGCCAACACGCCAACCTGACATATGAAACGTTTTACTTAATGAATTTAATTCCAAAGCGACTTCCAAGGCTCCATCAATCTCAAGTATGGACAAAGGCTGCTCTTGAAGAATAAATGAATAAGGATTGTCATTGACGATCAATATTTGATGCGACTTTCCAAATGCAATTAACTTTTCAAAAAGTGCTTTTGAAGCGGCTTTTCCTGTGGGCATATTGGGATAGTTGACAAACATCAGTTTAACCCCACTCAAATCCATAGCGTTTAAAGCATCAAAATCAATTTCCCAAAGATCATTTAATTCATAATACACCGTTTGTCCACCTACCAATTTCACTACTGCATCATAGGTTGGATAACCTGGATTTGGAATCAATACCTTACTGCCCACATCTAAAAAAGCCAGGGCGATATGTAACAGGCCTTCTTTGGATCCCATTAACGGCAATACCTGTGTTGCTGGATCTAATGAGACACCATAATGACGCTGATAAAACTGAGTTATGGCAGTCCTAAACTGTGGCAAACCGTTGTAACTTTGATATTGATGCGCATGTGCATCTGTCATCGCATTTTGAATGGCGTTTAAAACAGAAACATCAGGTAGTAAATCCGGACTGCCAATGCCTAAATTATAAATTTCACGACCTGCTGCTTTCAACAGAGCAACCTCCTTTAATTTTTTTGAGAAATAATATTCCTGTGTATGGTGTATCCTGTGTGCTTTTTCAATCATAATCGTGCATCGTTATAAGCTCCTAATATTTTTAATTCTGTTGTCAATCCTGTCAAGAGTTGTAACCCGTTTTTTAAATCTTTAATGTGTTTGTAGGTGAGATCCACAAAAAAGGAATAATGCCAAGGATTTTCAACAACTGGCAAGGACTGGATTTTAGTCATATTCAATTGACAACTGTGTAATACAGCTAAAACGGAAGCCAAACTTCCCATTTCATCTGCCAATACAAATTTTAAGGTCACTTTGTTTGTGGCGTTATATTGATCTTCAAAAGACTTCTTTTCAAGTATTAAAAACCGCGTACTGTTATTTTTGACGGTTTGAATATGAGACGCCAATACCTCCAATTCAAAAAGCTCTGCAGCAAGAACACTTCCAATTGCGCCAATGCCTTTGAGATTGTGTTCTCTAATACGTGCTGCGGTAGCTGCGGTATCAACATCTTCTACTAATTTAATTGAAGGATATTGAGCAAAAAAAGACTGACATTGCAATAAGGCCATCGGATGAGAATGGACTTCTTTGATATCAGATATAAGTTGACCAGGCAACACCATCAAATGCTGTTGTATATCCATATAATATTCTCCAACAATTTGAAGGTTATTTTGATCAATCAACGCATAATTAGGTAAAATAGAACCTGCAATGGAATTTTCAATTGCCATAACTGCATGTTTACAAGATTCATTGACCAAGGCGCCCACCAATTTAGAAAAGGAAAGACAATGAAGTGTTTCCACATTTGTATTAAAATATGTTAGGGCTACTTGGTGATGAAATGACCCTTGAATTCCTTGAATTGCTACTGTATGCTCCATAGGCTATAAACAAAAAAAATCCCGATGATACATCGGGATTTATTAATATAATTTTA
>JAGHSS010000193.1 GCA_018065745.1 Candidatus Neoflavobacterium equi
TATATTAATTTTTTATTATGTCTATTAAGAAACACATTCCCAATTTCATTACTTTTTTGAATTTGACAGCCGGTTTATTGGCGCTAATACACGCGTTTAATGGCAATTATAATGAAGCATTCTCTTTGGTGTGTTTGGGTATCTTTTTTGACTTTTGGGACGGTTTCTTTGCGCGTCTTTTGAAAGTGAGCAGTCCTATTGGATTACAATTAGATTCATTAGCTGACATGATTACATCAGGATTGGTTCCTGGGGTAGTGATGTACAAAATGCTTTCTGATATTCAAGAAAATCAACCGTTGTACAACCTGACAGAAGAAACATTCTATATGGGTGTTGTTCCATATATTGGTTTCCTTATTACATTAGGTTCAGCATACCGCTTGGCTAAATTCAACGTGGACACCCGCCAAACAGATTCTTTTATTGGTTTGCCAACACCTGCAAATGCGTTGTTGATATTGAGCTTGCCAATGATTATGTATATGAACCAATTTGATGCGTTGTCTGAAATTTTAGAAAATCCATTTGTATTGGTAGGTATCTGTTTCTTGAGTGCGTTCTTGTTGAATGCAGAGATCCCGTTATTCTCTTTAAAAGTTAAGGAATTTAATATTTCAAAATACAAAATGCAGCTGATTCTTTTGGTAGTGTCTGTTGTATTGATTGCCGTGTTGCAATATTTAGCAATACCAATTATTATTTTATTGTATGTATTGATGTCAGTGATTGACAACGCTACAAAAGAAAAAGTAAAAGAGATCTAGTTTATGAGTAAACCTAGTAGCACAAGGTCTAGAGTCAAAAATAACGCAAAAAACAATTCAGAACGTTCCTCAATGGGACGTTTTGTATATGTAGTAATGTGTCTATTTTTGTGTTTATTTTTTGCTTTGGCAGCCTATAAATACCGTCACGGTATTGCTTATTATTTGGGATTTGGTACTGCAGCTCAAAAGGCTGAAAAAACGAAATCTAAAGAAGATGGTTTGCACGCTATTCGCAACTTTGAGGTTTTGAGTAGACACGATGATATGATTGCGGGAATTGATGTGTCTCAATATCAGGGCAGAATTAAATGGGACAAGGTGGCCAAAGTGGAGGAAGACTTCCCTGTGCGCTTTGTGTTGATTAGAGCAACTGCTGGTAAGAACAAGGTGGACTCTCGCTTTCGCACCAATTGGAAAGGGGCAAGGGACAACTATTTGATTAGAGGTGCCTATCACTATTACAGACCTGATGAAGACCCGGTTGCTCAAGCAGATAATTTTGTCAATGTGGTGGAGTTGAAATCTGGGGATTTACCTCCGGTGTTGGATATTGAGGACAATCCTAAAAAGATCAGCATGGACCAATTGCGTGAAAACATACAAACTTGGTGCAGGTTGGTGGAGCGCAAATACAAGATGAAACCGATCATTTACAGTGGGGACAATTTTTATAAAGTCAATCTGAAAAATCGTTTTCCGGAACATGTACTTTGGATAGCGAACTACAATTTCTTTGTTGAAAATATCAAGCCACATTGGAATTTTTGGCAGTTCTCTGAACGTGGGGTGGCCACGGGAATCAAAGGCCCTGTGGATTTAAATATATATCAAGGGAGTTATGATGATTTTGTAACACTGACCAAGAAATAACGTTTTAATGAAGTGCGTGCGCGTTAAGGATGGTAGCGGCATCCTTTTGGGAGGCTTTGCCGACTAAAAGATATAGCGGACAGCCTGACGCTTTGGAGCTTGCGACAAAGGGTAACGCCCAAGGCATTAAAATTGAAAACGACACTATAAGACATAAAAAAAAGCTGTATCTCTTAGAAATACAGCTTTTTTTATTAAAATTCAATCTTGGTTCTTCTCAATTCAAAGTTTTGTCCCAAGTATACTTTTCTCACCATTTCATCACTTGCCAGGTCTTCTGGAACGCCGGCTTTCAAAATTCCTCCTTCAAACATCAGATAGGTTTTATCTGTGATCGCCAGGGTTTCTTGGACGTTGTGGTCAGTAATTAAAATACCAATATTTTTGTTTTTCAATTTTGCAACGATGCGCTGAATGTCCTCAACAGCAACGGGATCCACACCTGCAAAGGGCTCATCCAACAAAATAAATTTGGGGTCTGTTGCCAAACACCTTGCAATTTCTGTTCTTCTGCGCTCTCCTCCAGACAATAAATCGCCGCGGTTGGTGCGTATGTGTTGCAGTGAAAATTCATCAATCAAGGACTCCATTTTGGCTTCTTGCTCTTTCTTGGAAAGTTTGGTCAGCTGGAGTACACTCAAAATATTGTCTTCAATACTCAACTTTCTAAACACAGAGGCTTCTTGTGCCAAATATCCAATCCCGTGTTGTGCACGTTTGTACATGGCATAATCTGTGATGTTGTGATCATCCAAATAAATGTTACCACTGTTGGGTTTCACCAAGCCCACAATCATGTAAAAAGAAGTGGTTTTTCCAGCTCCATTGGGACCCAAAAGTCCAACAATTTCCCCTTGATTCACTTCTACAGAGATCCCTTTAACGACAGATCTGCCTTTGTATGTTTTGATTAGATTATCGGCTCTTAATTTCATTTGTGTATTTTAAAAAGTCGGTTTGTTTTATATTATCTTTTTATTCTTGGTTTGGAGTTGCTTCCTCAAGCGCTTCCCAGAATTCATAGGCTCTTCTTAGGTGAGGAATCACGATTGTACCACCAACAAGGGTTGCAATACTCATGGCTTCCATCATCTCATTGGTCTTGATGCCGTTTTTATGAGCGGTTTCCAAATGGTATTTGATGCAGTCATCACAACGCAAAACCGCTGAGGCAACTAAACCTAATAATTCCTTTGTCTTCACGTCCAAAGCACCTTCCATATAAGCGTTGGTGTCCAGATTAAATATACGTTTGATTACTTTATTGTCATCCTTTAACAATTTCTCGTTCATCTTAGAACGGTAATCATTGAATTCTTCTACTAAATTACTCATATTATGCGTTGATTTCTTCTTTTTTATAAACAAATTTAGAGATAAAGATACTTATCTCATACAAGATCGCTAGGGGCACGGTCTCAATCAGCTGACTGATGACGTCTGGTGGGGTCTCGATTGCTGCAATGATCAATATGAT
>JAGHSS010000206.1 GCA_018065745.1 Candidatus Neoflavobacterium equi
CTAGCCAGCTGAGCTACACCGGCAAAAAATATTTATTTTCATAAAAAAAATAGACTAAAAAAGAGCCGATGGAGGGACTCGAACCCACGACCTGCTGATTACAAATCAGCTGCTCTAGCCAGCTGAGCTACACCGGCGACTCTATTGTTTTGTATTTTGTTTTAAAATCTTCCTATAAAAAATGAACTTAAAATTGAGCCGATGGAGGGACTCGAACCCACGACCTGCTGATTACAAATCAGCTGCTCTAGCCAGCTGAGCTACACCGGCGTTCTCAATTCGGGTGCAAATATAAGTGAGTTTTTTACATTTACAAATTCTTTTGAAAACTTTTTTTAAAGTTTTTTCGCATTAAAGTGCGTTAATCTTTTCAACCAATTGATTAGCAGTTTCTTCAAGGTCAGAATAAATTTTCTTGAAATGTGCTTTTTTGTTCTCAACACCTTTAGCATTTACTCTTTCAATCAAAGCATCAAAAGAAGTGAACGCTTCTTCAATAACTGCATTTGTAGCTGGAGTTGGTTTTCCAGTAGTACTCATTTCTAATAAATATACCGCTTCAACAATATCACCCAATACAAAATTGATATCTTTCTTTAAGTTTTTTACACTTGCCATTTTATTCTATTTTTTAAATTCGTTACAAAATTACGATTAAAAATTCTATTTCAAACTACGAAATATAAATTTCTAAAACATCTGCTTTACCTTTCAAAGCATAGGCACCTAAACAAGCAGGCAACAACACCGTGTCTCCCTTTTGATAAACGTACTTTTCCCCGTTGTAAAGCAATTCAAAACTACCTTCAGTACAAAGAAATACCCTAAAGCAATCAATCGTTTTAAACGCATCATATGCCCCATCAAGTAAAATGATATTCGTGGTAAAGAAAGGACAGTCCACAATGGCATTGCTTGTATTTAACGCCATCTGATAGTCTCTTTTCCCATCCACCTCTTTATAGTTGATCGCTTCTAATGCCAGATCAACATGCAACTCTCTTTTATTACCCTGGCTGTCCACACGGTCCCAATCATATATTCTGTATGTAATATCACTGGTTTGCTGGATTTCAGCAATCAATATGCCACTTCCAATAGCGTGAATAGTCCCTGTTTCCAAAAAGTAGACCTCCCCTTTCTTAACTGGGATTCTCTTTAAAATTTTTGGCAGGGTTTTATTTTCCAAATGATGTAGGTAATCTTCTGGACATACATCTTGGTTGAAACCAACAATAATAGCTGCATTGGGATCTGCCTGCATGATATACCACATCTCTGTCTTTCCAAGAGAATTGTGGCGCTCCATAGCCAATGCATCATTGGGGTGAAGTTGTATGGATAAATCTTCTTTGGCATCTAAAAACTTAAACAACAAAGGGAATTTGTTATGGAATTGTCCATACAAACGCGAGCCCAGAATCTCTTCCCCATATTCCGCCAACAAATCAGTCAATAAAGCCCCTTTTAAAGTTCCTTTATTCACCACACTTATTTCAGAATCTACGGTTGAAATTTCCCAACTTTCTCCAATAGTATCGCTGGGGATATCTTTCCCCAAACACGTTTTTAGTTTCGTACCTCCCCAGATTCGATCTTTGTATAACGGATCAAATTGCAAGGGATATAATGAAGTTCTGTGTTTCATTTTTTAATATTTATCACCAGCATAGGTTACAAAATTCTTTGGTGTTTCATACAAAGTAATTTGCAATGCCATAGCCTCTGGTAAATGCGTTCTTAACTTTTCATAAATAACAACAGCAATGTGTTCTGCTGTAGGGATCAAATCCTTAAACTCAGGTACATCTAAGTTTAAATTTTTATGATCAAATGCATCTTCAATATGTACTTTTATTAAATCAGCTAAAATTTTCATATCAATAACATAACCAGTTTCCGGATCTACTTGTCCCGTTATGGAAACAATCAATTCATAATTGTGCCCGTGAAAATTTGGATTGTTACACTTGCCAAACACCTGGTTGTTTTTTTCCATACTCCACTCCTTGCGATACAAACGGTGTGCCGCATTAAAGTGAGCCTTTCTTGAAACTGTTAAGCGCATGGTCTTATTTTTTATTCGCTAGTATGTGATGATAAAACTCGTCAAAAATTATTTTGAACCAAACCGTATACTCCGATTCATTTGCAAGAATATCAGATTTGATATCTTCAATAGACATCCATTTCCAAGACGCAACTTCTTCAGGATTTATTTCCGGTTCACGATTGGAGTACCCAATCATGACGTGATCAAATTCATGTTCTGTTAGACCATTGTCAAAAGGTGCTTTATAGATAAAAGAAAACAGCTCTTGAAGCGGTACTTCAAATCCCATTTCCTCAAACAACCTTCTCTTCCCGGCTTCCAAATTTGATTCACCAGCTCTTTGGTGACTGCAACAGGTATTTGTCCACAAAAGCGGAGAGTGATATTTATGCGCAGCGCGTTGTTGTAGCATAATCTCATTTTTGTCATTTAAGACAAATACAGAAAATGCACGGTGCAACAAAGCTTTCTCATGCGCTTCCATCTTGTTCATCAAACCAAGAGGGACGTCATTTGTATCTACTAAAATTACCTGCTCTTCAATCATTCGGTCAAAATATAATTATCAAAAATACAAAAAAACACGCCATTGCCAACAAGGAGTACACAGATTTAGGAAGAATTAAGAATATTGTCCTCTCCAACATCTGTTTGTCCTCTTTCATAAGAATAACCACAAAACACACATAAATAAAAACCATTGAAAACCAAAGGTTTAAAATAAAAAAAAGCCCCAACATGAAAAGTTGGGGCTTTCTATATATATAGTAGCTGAACTGATTATTTGCTCAAATACATTTTTCTTCTTGAATACAATTCATAGAATTGATCATCTTTCAAGCTGTCGATAAATAAAATACTTTCTCCAGTTGATTTCATTTCAGGTCCAAGGTTTTTATTCACCTTAGGGAACTTACTGAAAGAGAACACCGGTTGCTTGATTGCAAAACCTTTTAACTGTGGGTTAAAGTTGAAGTCAGTTACTTTATTAGCACCCAACATCACTTTTGTCGCATAGTTTACATAAGGCTCACCGTACGCTTTCGCAATGAAAGGAACTGTTCTAGACGCTCTAGGATTCGCTTCAATAATATAAACCGTATCATCTTTGATCGCAAACTGAATATTGATCAAACCAACCGTTTTTAACGCCAAGGCGATACGTTTGGTATGGTCTTTAATTTGTTGCATTACAAACGGCCCAAGGTTAAATGGTGGCAACGTTGCGTTACTGTCTCCAGAGTGAACTCCACAAGGCTCAATATGCTCCATGATTCCAATGATATATACATTTTCACCGTCGCAAATTGCATCAGCTTCCGCTTCAATAGCACCGTCTAAATAATGGTCCAAAAGCAATTTATTACCTGGAATTGATTTTAATAAATCAATCACGTGTTCTTCAAGCTCTTGTTTGTTGATCACAATTTTCATTCCTTGACCACCCAATACATAAGAAGGACGTACCAACAATGGGAAATCCAATGTATCTGCTAATAAAGATGCTTCAGAAGCATTTTCAGCAATCCCAAATTGAGGGAAAGGAATTTCAAGAGAAGTCAACAATTCAGAGAAACGACCACGATCTTCAGCTAAATCCAAAGCTTCATAACTCGTTCCAATAATCTTAATTCCGTTTTTAGATAACTTTTCAGCTAACTTCAAAGCAGTTTGACCACCCAACTGTACAATCACACCTTCTGGTTTTTCATGCAAGATGATGTCATAGATATGTTCCCAGAATACAGGCTCAAAATACAATTTGTCTGCCGTGTCAAAATCTGTTGAAACCGTTTCAGGATTACAGTTAATCATGATGGTTTCATATCCACATTCTGCCGCAGCTAATACTCCGTGTACACAAGAGTAATCAAATTCTATCCCTTGACCAATTCTGTTTGGACCAGAACCCAAGACAACAATTTTCTTTTTGTCAGAAACCGCACTTTCATTTGAAACGTAACGCGTTCCATCTGCCTTTTCAATTTCTGATTCAAAAGTGGAGTAGAAATATGGTGTCTGTGCAACAAACTCTGCAGCACAAGTATCAACCAATTTAAACACACGGTTCAATCCCATTTCCAAACGCTTGGTATGCACATGGCTTTCCAAACATTTCAACATATGAGCAATTTGTCGGTCTGAGAACCCTTTTTGTTTTGCCTCTAGCATTAAATCTCTAGGCAAGGTATCTAAAGTAAATTTAGAAACTTCTTTTTCAACTGCATAAATTTCTTCATACTGATTCAAGAACCACATGTCAATACCTGTAATTTCATGGATGCTTGACAATGGAATTCCCATAGCAATTGCATCATAAATTACAAACACACGATCCCAGCTTGCATGCGTCAATTTATCAATAATCTGGTCGTAATCTTTATATCCTTTTCCATCAGCACCCAATCCATTGCGTTTGATTTCCAAAGACTGTGTTGCTTTGTGTAATGCTTCTTGGAAAGACCTTCCAATTCCCATCACCTCACCAACAGATTTCATTTGCAATCCCAAAGTACGATCAGCACCTTCAAATTTGTCAAAATTCCATCGTGGGATTTTAACGATTACATAATCTAAAGTCGGCTCAAACAAGGCAGATGTAGATTTTGTAATTTGATTTTGAAGTTCATCTAAATGATAACCCAAAGCCAATTTGGTAGCAATTTTTGCAATTGGATATCCCGTAGCTTTTGAAGCCAATGCAGAAGATCTAGACACACGTGGGTTGATTTCAATTGCCACAATGTCTTCTTTCTCATCTGGAGAAACTGCAAACTGAACGTTACATCCACCGGCAAAATTACCAATTGAACGCATCATTTTAATAGCCATATCACGCATTCTTTGGAACGTGCGATCAGACAAAGTCATTGCTGGCGCTACTGTAATACTATCTCCAGTGTGGATTCCCATAGGATCCATATTTTCAATCGTACAAATAATAACTACGTTATCATTTTTGTCGCGCAATAACTCCAATTCATATTCTTTCCAACCCAACAACGCCTTATCAATAAGAACCTCGTGAATTGGTGATGCCTCTAAACCTCTGGTTAAAAGCTCATCAAAATCTTCTTTTTTGTGAACAAAAGCAGCTCCTGTACCTCCCAATGTAAAAGATGGACGAATTACCAATGGGAAACCAAATTCCTGTGCAATCTCCTTACCTTTTAAATAAGACGTAGCTGTTTTTGCAGGTGCAACTGGAATGTCAATTCGCGCCAATAATTGCTTGAATTGCTCTCTGTCTTCCGTTACATTAATCGCATTAACATCAACACCAATTAACCTAACATTAAAATCTTCCCAAATTCCCTTTTCATCAGCCTCCAAACACAAGTTCAATGCAGTTTGTCCTCCCATAGTTGGTAAAACGGCATCAATCTGCGGATGAGCTGTCAATATCTCTACAATAGATTTTGTTGTCAATGGTTTCAAATAAACGTGATCCGCCATTGATGGATCTGTCATAATAGTAGCCGGATTCGAGTTAATTAAAATTACCTCTATCCCCTCTTCTCTAAGTGATCGAGCCGACTGAGAACCTGAATAATCAAATTCACAAGCTTGGCCAATTACTATTGGTCCTGAACCAATAATTAAAACCGATTTAATTGAATTATCTTTTGGCATTGTATGTGTGTTGTGATGATAAATATCAAAAATTTACTTTAAAGATACAAAAAAAGCGTTACCACTAAAAGTAACGCCTTATATGATTATTATCTAATCATTATTTTTTATGTCTTGGCTCACAAGAAACAGTTAACTTATGTCTCCCTTTAGCTCTTCTTCTAGCCAATACTTTTCTTCCGTTAGGACTTGACATTCTGTCCATGAAACCATGTTTGTTTCTTCTTTTTCTTTTCGATGGTTGAAACGTTCTCTTACTCATTGCTTATTATCTTTAAATCGTGTTTTAAATTCAGCTTCAGCTTTGAAAATCTTCTTGTTTCAAAACCGAGTGCAAATATACTAATCTTTTAATGTGAACAAAAGTTTTTTTTAAAAATAATTTATTTGTTTCGGTTTAACACCTGATAATAAACTCCTTAGGATTAAAAAAAAATTTGAACCGACATACTTATGTCAAAACC
>JAGHSS010000172.1 GCA_018065745.1 Candidatus Neoflavobacterium equi
GATTGATACTAAAAAAAAATGGTTTCGTTATATTTGTGAAAACCAATTTTTTTAAATACAGTATCACAAGTTAATTCCGATTCTAATCTGCAGTATGTATATTTCTTGTACCAAAGGGAAATCACAAACTACAGTCAACCATATAAGTTCTGATACCACAATAACCGACTCCAAATTTAAAGTTAGCTTTCCAAAGTTGACTAAAGAGTTTATTGAATCGAATAAAAGCTATCTAGAGCATTTCTACAACAGCAAATACGGCAGTGATTTTAGCGGCGGTTTTTTAGTTGCTAAAAATGGTCAAATAATATATGAGCATTACAATGGGTATGCTTATAAAGAAAAAGACATCAAGATTGATGAACACACACCCATTCACGTGGCAAGTGTAAGCAAGGTGATTACAGCAACTACCGTTTTGAGATTGGTTGATCAAGGGAAGGTTAAACTTGACCAAACAGTTCAAAGCATATTGCCAACATTTCCTTATGCTGAAACGACGGTGAGAATGTTGCTGAACCACAGAAGTGGAATGCGCAACTATGCTTACTTCACAGATAACAAAGCAATCTGGGACAGAAAGACGCCATTGACAAATCAAGATGTTCTAAACATCATGGCTACTCATAATATTGGATTGGAATCTAGAATAAACAATCGATTTCAATATTGCAATACAAATTATGTAATGCTTGCATTGATTGTTGAAAAGGTAACAAACAAAACGTTCCCTGATGCTGTTAAAGAGATGATCTTTGATCCACTTGGAATGACTGACTCTTTTATATTCCACGATATGGAGAAAAAAGACGAGGTGAGCCAATCTTATAAAAGTAGTAACATCAGACTTGCATGGGAATATTTAGACGTTACTTATGGAGATAAAAACATGTTTACAACGGCTAGAGATTTGTTGAAATTTGATTCTGCTACCTATTCAAATGACTTTTTGAGCAATGAGGTTAAACAAGAGATGTTTAGAGGTTATAGCTATGAGCGCAAAGGGAACAAAAATTATGGATTGGGATTCAGATTAATTGAATTTGAACGTGGCCCATTATACATTTTCCACAACGGTTGGTGGCATGGTAATACTGCTTCTTATGTAACGTTAAGAGACGAGAAAGTAACTATTATATCACTGTCAAATAAATACACTACAAAAACATATAAGACCAAACAGCTGGCATCCCATTTTGGAGATTATCCATTTGAAGGTGATGAAGGCGATGAATAAAAAATTTAAAAGAGGAGGATTCAAAAAATTGAATCCTCCTCTTTTATTTTATAGTGTGCTGTAACTATCGTAAGCGAATGAGACTGCGTTAGTGGTTGAAGCGGCATCCTTTTGGGAGGCTTTGCCGACCAAAAGATACAGCGGAAAACACGACCCTTTTCCTGAGTGAAGCGAAAGGAAATGGGGAACGCCCAAAAAAAACTAGGAGTACATAAAAGAAGTCATGGTCAGGGAACCACCCACGTATGCGTCGTTGAAAATGGTGACTTGATCCGTTTTGTCCTGCAGTGCCAACATGTACAACATGGGGTAATAATGGTCAGGAGTTGGGATGGCAAGGGCGATTGATTTATGTAAATTTTGATAATTAATCAGTGCTTTATGGTCACCACTATTTATCTTTTCTTTAAATAGATTGTTGATATCAACAGCCCAATCAAAACCATAATCTGCGCTTATTTTGTCCCAAGCAATCATTCTGAGGTTGTGCACCATATTCCCACTACCTATTATAAGGACACCTTTTTTTCTTAAATCTGCCAATTGTCGTGACAGACTGTAATGATATTCTGGAGATTTGTGATAATCAATACTTAGTTGAAGCACAGGAATATCTGCCTTTGGATACATATGTCTGACCACCGTCCAGGTGCCGTGATCCAATCCCCAGTCGTGGTCCATGCCCACATGGGTTTCAGTAATCAATTTGGAGGCCTGGAGCGCGATTTCTGGTGCGCCAGGCGCCGGATATTCCACATCAAATAGCGCCTGAGGAAAACCGCCAAAGTCATGAATGGTTTTGGGGTTGTTCATCGCCGTGATGTGGGTACCGTTGGTCAACCAATGGGCTGAAACGACGAGAACCGCTTTTGGAACCGGTATGGATTGGCCCAAATTAGCCCAGGTTTGGGAAAATGAATTGTCTTCAATCCCGTTCATCGGGGATCCGTGACCTATAAAAAGCACGGGCATTTTGTTGCCGTCATACTTTAAATCTTTGGTGAAGTTATAAAAAGGTTGTAATGATGCCATAAGTGTACCTCCTAGTATAGTATTAAGAAATTGAAGCCGATTCATGATAAATATGCTAACATTTGTATATACAAATATAC
>JAGHSS010000306.1 GCA_018065745.1 Candidatus Neoflavobacterium equi
TATGAATTTCTAAAACTAAAAACAACAAAATTTTATTTGAACCATTTCAAGTAATGAAAAAAGCTAAGATTACAGACTTTGATGCTAAGACTTTGGATTTAATCACTGAAGTAGCAACGACTGAGAAAAGACCGTTTGAATTGATAAAAAAAGATTATGGTCTCAGTGAAATTGACGTAACTGAATTTCTAAAGAAAAAATTGTCAAAAGACCATTTTGAACTTTGGAAAAAGAAAATCAATGCCAATAAACCAAAGCCGAAACCGTTAAAGTATAACGAGTTAGAAGATGATGATTTGGATAGCAAATATTATTTTAAAAATAAATTTGATTAACGATTTAAACTCCTATTTAGGAGTTTTTTTTTATACCTACACATACAATTATGAAGAAGATTGCAGTAAGTTTATTGATGGCTTGGGCCATCATGGGCTGTAAAACAGTAAACACCACTAGTGATGCACCACAAAAAATGGAGGTGTCAATCAATTTGGTTGATGTAAAGAATGATCAAGTGGAAGTCAACATCAAAACACCCACTATCAAACAGGATGAAATTGTATTTTATGTACCAAAAATAATACCTGGAACCTACGCTATTGACAACTATGGGAAATACATTGAAAATTTCAATGCCTATGATCAAAGTGGTAAAAAGTTAAAAACAGCAAAATTTGACGACAATTCTTGGACTATCTTCAATGCAAAACAACTTTCCAAAATCAGTTATAAGGTAAATGACACCTATGATATAGAGTCAGAACACGAGGTTTTTTCACCTTCTGGAACCAACATCATTGAAAGCAAACAGTTCATGCTTAACCTGCATGGATTTGTAGGTTACTTTAAAGAATTAAAAGAGATACCGTATGAAATAAACATCGCCAAACCTGCTGCACTGTATGGAGCAACAGCTTTGACAGACTTGAATAAATCAAACACAGCAGACCAGTTTGTAATGGATCGCTATGCAGAGGTCGTTGATCATCCAATCATGTACAACGTTCCTGACACCGCATCTTTCAAGGTTAAAGGAATGGATATATTAATCAGTGTGTATTCTCCAACTAAAAAACACACGGCTGCAAGTATCAAACCAGCCATGGAAAAGATGATCACCGCACAAAAGAATTTTTTAGGTGATTTCAACAGTACTAAAAAATATGCCATTTTACTGTATTTATCTTCTCTAGAAAATGACGCCCAAGGATTTGGAGCCTTAGAACACCCAACATCTACAACGGTTGTCATGCCAGAAATGATGGAAAAAGATGCTTTGGAAGAACAATTAAAGGATGTTGTATCTCACGAATTCTTTCACATTGTCACTCCTTTGAGCATCCACTCTAAAGAAATACAATATTTTGATTACAACGAACCAAAAATGTCTGAACACCTTTGGATGTATGAGGGCGTTACAGAATATTTTGCCAACCTGTTTCAAGTAAATCAGGGATTGATTGAAGAGGGAGATTTCTTTGACAGAATGCAAGAAAAAATCCAAACTTCAACACAGTATGACGACAACATGCCGTTTACAAAAATGAGTAAAAACGTTTTGAGCGCTGACGTTAAAGATCAATATGTCAACGTCTATCAAAAAGGAGCGTTAATTGCCATGTGTTTGGACATCCAACTGAGAGAAAGCACCAATGGTAAAATGGGCATCTTGGACTTGATGAAAAAGTTATCCAAAGATTATGGAAATAACAAACCTTTTGACGACAGCGAATTGTTCCAAAAGATCACAGATTTAACCTATCCTGAAATTGGCGCATTTTTAAAAAATTACGTAAGCGGAGATCAATCGATTCCCTACATCACCTATTTTGAAAAAATGGGACTTGGATTGGGTGAGAAAACGGTAGATGGAAATCCGTTCTTGTCTAAAGAAATGGTTCCATACATCAATATGGACCCTGAAAGCGGCATTATCTTCTTACCTGAGGGTGAAACTAACACATTCTTTAAAAACCTAGGAATGGCAGCGGGAGACATCATCAAAGAAGTAAACGGTGTTGCTTACAATAAGGACAGCATATACGACCTATTGGTATTGTCTGAAAGCATGAAAAACAACGATCCAAAAAAAATTACATACACCAGAAATGGAAAAGAAAAGACGGTAAATAAAAAAATAGTTTTACCAAAAGAAACCATTTCAACGTTTATAGTCAAAGATCAAAGTAAAAACGCTTTAAAAAACGCTTGGCTTAAAAATTAAACCTAAGAATATCCCTATTTCAATGTAGAAATAGGGATATTTTTTTAATAAATTTAGTTACTTTGCAGGCAAATAAAAAAGTACAATGAGAAAGACACTTTTAGCACTAGCTACCCTAGCAACCCTTATTGCTTGTAACAAAAATGATGAAACACACAACCTGACTTTAACTGGAAATGTTGAAGGATTCAAACAAGGAAAGTTGTATTTACAAAAAATTGTTGACACCACTTTAGTTACTATTGACAGTGTGATTGTGGATGGAGACTCTAAATTTGAAAGAAAATTTAATATTGAATCTCCAGAGTTGTATTTCTTGAACATTGAAAGACACAATTCAAACAATTTGGATAATATGTTGGCAATATTTGTAGAACCTGGTGTTATCAATATCAACACAACCCTACAAAATTATTACAGCAACGCGAAAGTAACCGGTTCTAAAAACCACGATTTATTTGTTGAGTACCGCAAATTAGCAGAGAAATACAATTTTGAAACCAACAGTATCATCGCTCAAAAACTTTTAGCTTCTAAAGAGAACAATCCTAAAAAATTGGATAGTTTAAACAACAGAGCTGAAAAAATCACCATGATGAAATATTTAGTGTATACCAATTTCGCAAAGAATCACGGCGATAAAGAAATTGCACCTTATGTGGCATTGGCAGAGATCCAAGACATCAACACAAAATATTTAGACACCATTGCAAAGGCACTAACACCTGAAGTAATCAAATCAAAATACGGTAAAGACTTCACCCAATTATTAGAGAGTCGCAAAAAATAGAAATAAAAAAAGCTGTACACAAAATGTACAGCTTTTTTTATGCCGTTTTCCCAGCGCTACGCTGACTTTAGCAAAAATACAACCTCATTATTATTCGATGTAAAAAACGCCTTAGAATCCATTTAAAATCATTTTACACCCCTTGCACAAAAGGTATTGAATAGGGTACAAAAAAAAACCAACCGTTAAAAACGATTGGTTTTTTGGAGCCGATGGAGGGACTCGAACCCACGACCTGCTGATTACAAATCAGCTGCTCTAGCCAGCTGAGCTACACCGGCAATAGTGTATTTTCATTTACAGCAACACAATAAATTTTTTAAAAAAATGGAGCCGATGGAGGGACTCGAACCCACGACCTGCTGATTACAAATCAGCTGCTCTAGCCAGCTGAGCTACACCGGCAAAAAATATTTTTTTTCATAAAACAAATAGT
>JAGHSS010000365.1 GCA_018065745.1 Candidatus Neoflavobacterium equi
AAAATCGTTTGTTTTCTAAGGTTAAATCTATTTTAAAAGGGGGGAATATATCAAACATAATTTCCCGTTTATTAAAAGTGTTTTGCTAAATTTGTTAATAGTACAGATAAATCAACCAAAATGAATAAGAACTTAATTTTATTATCTGCTATTTCTTTAGGGATCGCGTCTTGTAAATCACAACAAGAACCCGTTAAAAAAGAGGTGACAGAAACCGTAGTGAACAAAGTAAAAGAATCTCATGGTATTCACTTGGAATACATGGATACCAAGGTAAAACCTGGAGATGATTTTTTTAGATATGTAAATGGTATTTGGAGTGACAACACAGAAATTCCATCTGACCGTACCCGTTGGGGAAGTTTTGATGAATTGCGTCAAAATACAGATATAGATGCGTTGACCATTCTTAAAAAAGCGGTGGCTAACAAAAATTTAGATCCAAATTCTCAAGAGGCTAAAGCGGTTAGTGTTTACACTACATTTTTAGATACCATTTCAAGAAACAAGTTGGGAATTGATCCAATCAGAGCGCAATTAGCTAAAATTAATGCGGTTAAAACATCAAAAGATGTGGTAGCTTTAATTTCTTCAACGGCTAAAGAAGGTGGGGTTGGATTTTTTGGAAGTTATGTTAGTGCAGACGCCAAAGATTCAAACGTCAATGTTATTTATGTGAGTCCAGGAAGTATTGGATTGCCAGACCGTGATTACTACGTTTCTAAAGATGCAGATTCTGAAGACAAGCGCAAAAAATATGTGGCTCACGTTTCAAGAATGTTACAGTTCTTAGAAATTCCTAAGGCAGAAGCAGACAAACAAGCGGCATTGGTTTTGAGTATTGAAACTAAAATGGCTGAACCACGTTTGGACCGTGTGGCTAGAAGAGACAGAAGAAACACATACAATCCAATGACTGTGGCAGCTTTACAAAAAGCAGTTCCTGCAGTAAATTGGAAATCATATTTTGAGGCTACAGGTTTAAAGAACGTCAACAACGTGATTGTATCTATGCCAAAATACATGGACGCTTTACAAAACATTTTTGCTAAAGGGGACATCAATGAGATCAAAGCCTATATGCGTTGGAAATTAATCAACAGCTCATCAAGCGTGTTGACAACAGAAATTGACAAGGCAGATTGGGATTTTAACAGCAAAACACTACAAGGAGCTGTAGCTCAACGTCCAATTGAAGAAAGAGCATTACAAGTTGTAAACGGAACTGTAGGTGAAGCTTTAGGGAAATTGTATGTAGCAGAAAAATTCCCAGCTGAAGCTAAAGACAAGGCAAAAGACATGATTGCAAATGTGATGAAAGCATTTGAAAACAGAATCAATAACCTGCCTTGGATGACGAAAGCGACCAAAGTTGGAGCAGTTGAAAAGCTTAACAAATTCACCGTTAAGATTGGATACCCTGACCAATGGAGAGATTATTCAGCGATGAAATTAGTTAGCGCTGCAAATGGTGGTTCATACTATGAAAACATGAAGAATGTTTCCAAATGGGGACATGAAGAAAATATTGCAGAATATGGCAAGCCGGTAGATAAAACCAAATGGGGAATGTCTCCTCAAACGGTAAATGCATACTTTAATCCAGCAAACAATGAAATTGTTTTCCCTGCGGCTATCTTACAACCACCATTCTATGATTACAAGGCTGATGAAGCTGTAAACTATGGTGGTATTGGAGCGGTAATTGGTCATGAAATTTCTCATGGATTTGATGATTCAGGTGCCAGATATAATGCTGACGGTAACTTGGTAAACTGGTGGACAGAAGACGATTTGAAACAATTTACAGGTTTGGGTGGTTCATTGGCTGCTCAGTACAGTGCGCTGGAGCCACTTCCAGGTACTTTTGTAGATGGTAAATTTACTTTGGGAGAAAACATTGGTGATTTGGGTGGAGTTAATGCAGCTTATGATGGTTTGCAGTTATTCTTAGCTAAAAATGGCGATCCAGGTTTGATTGACGGATTTACTCCAGCACAACGTTTCTTCATTTCATGGGGAACTATTTGGAGAACTAAATCAAGAGATGAAGCGATCAAAAACCAAGTAAAAACAGATCCACATGCTCCAGGTATGTACCGTGCATTTGTTCCTTTGCAAAATGTTGAAGCTTGGTACAAAGCATTTGACATCAAACCAGGGGATAAATTATATGTTGCTCCTGAAAATAGAGTTAAAATCTGGTAATCAGAACAGATATATGAAAAACCGCAAGTTTACTTGCGGTTTTTTTTGTGAGTTATTTTCTAATTAGGTTACATTTGTTCTAACTAAAAAACGAATTATGAATAAAAAAATAGTTGCAGCAAGTATAATCGCTACAATGATTTTGTTTTCCTGTGGGAAAGAAACAGAAGATGACGGTAAGGTTCACGGAATTCATTTGGAATACATGGACAAGACAGTAAAGCCTGGTGATGATTTCTTTAAATATGTCAACGGAGCTTGGTTTGAAAAAACTGAAATTCCTGCGGACAAATCAAGTTGGGGGAGTTTTGATGAATTGGCTCAAAATACAGATTTAGATGTATTGTCTATTTTGAAAGAAGCGGCGTCAAATAAAGATATCAAAGAAGGATCTGATGAGAGTAAGGCAATCAATTTGTACAAGACTTATTTAGATACCATTACTAGAAATAAATTGGGGGTTCATCCCATTCAAAAAGATTTAGATCTGATTGATGCGTTGAAAAACACAGCAGATCTAAACGCATTGATGCAGTCTACTATCTTGGATGGTGGTGTTGGTTTCATCAGTATGTTTGTTGGTGCTGATGCCATGGACTCAAACAAAAATGTGGTTTATATCTATCCGGGAAGTATTGGTATGCCAGACCGCGATTACTATGTGTCTAATGATGCAGATTCAAAAGAAAAGTTGGATTTGTATGAAAAACACATCGTTCGCATGTTGGGTTACATCAATTACAACGAGGCGGATGCTAAGGTGGCGGCTGCGAAAATTGTAGCTTTAGAAAAGAAATTGGCGGCACCAAGATTTACGAGAGTTGAATCTCGTGATGACCGTTTGACTTACAACCCAATGACTGTTGCTGCATTGCAAGGTGCATCAAAACAAATTCAATGGGATGCCTTGTTTAAGGCTGCAGGGATGACAGATTTAAAAAATGTTGTTATTGCGCAACCAAAATACATGGCTGCTTTGAATGGGGTTATAAATGATGCTTCCATTGAAGATGTGAAATTGTATTTAAAATGGACGTTGTTGAATGATGCAGCTGGTTCTTTAACCACAGCAATGGACAATGCGAACTTTGAATTTTACAACAAAACGCTTTCTGGAGCTACAGCTCAAAGACCTATGGAAGAGCGTGCATTGAACATTGTTAATGGTTCTATTGGGGAAGCGTTAGGAAAATTGTACGTTGAGAAAAGATTCCCAGCAGAGGCGAAGCAAAAGGCACAGGAGATGATTGCGAATGTCATAAAAGCTTATGAGAACAGAATCAACAAATTGCAGTGGATGGCCCCAGCTACTAAAAAAGGAGCTATTGAAAAATTACATAAATTATCCATCAAAATTGGTTACCCTGACAAATGGGAAGATTTCTCAAAACTGACGGTTTCAGCGCCAGAAAAAGGAAATTACTATGAAAACATGGAACGCATCAACCGTTGGGAGATTGCTAAAAACATCGCGGATTTAAACAAACCAGTGGATAAATCTAAATGGGGAATGCCTCCGCAGATGGTAAATGCATATTTTAATCCAGCATATAACGAGATTGTTTTCCCTGCGGCTATTTTACAACCTCCATTCTATGATTACAAAGCTGATGAAGCGGTTAATTATGGTGGTATTGGAGCAGTTATTGGACATGAGATTTCTCATGGATTTGACGATTCAGGTGCGAGATACAATGCAGAAGGAAACTTAGTTGATTGGTGGACCACTTCAGATTTGTCTCAATTCACTACATTGGGTAAGGCATTGGCAAAACAATACAGTGCTTTGCAACCGTTCTCAGGAATTTATGTTGATGGTGATTTCACTTTGGGTGAAAACATTGGAGATTTGGGAGGTATTACAGCAGCATATGAAGGTCTTCAAATGTTCTATAAAGAAAATGGAAAGCCTGAGCCTATTGATGGTTTTACAGCAGACCAACGTTTCTTTATTTCATGGGCAACCATTTGGAGAACAAAATCAAGAGATGAATATGTAAAAAGACAGGTTAAGACAGATCCACATGCTCCAGGAATTTACCGTTCTTATGTACCATTGCAAAATATTGATGCATGGTATGAAGCTTTTGGAATTAAGGAAGGTGATAAATTGTTTATCAAACCAGAAGACCGAGTTAAAATTTGGTAATTCTATACTACATACAAAAAGGAGCGTCCTCAAAAGGGCGCTCCTTTTTTTTTAGTCAAAAAGTGATTGTTGGACATCTGGAGTAAAGGGCAGTTGCTGCTCTGGTGTGTTGGTGTTTTTTGTGGTGGAAAGTCTTTTGACTTGATGCGCTACAAGGGGAACATCTGACGGTTTAAAGAAAGAACTGATTTCCTCTGCCTTGCGGGCTTGCAACCACTCCTCGCGCTCTTGCGGACTGATGATGAGCGGCATTCTCTTTTTCACATTGTGGATGTTTTCCATAAATGCAGAAGCGGGAGTGGTAATGATGCTGAAGGTTGTTTTTGAGGTTTGAGAAAAGGGATCCAACCAATGGGAATACACAATCCCCAAGGTAAATATTTCTTGTTGAGGATGCTGAATGAGATAATGTGTTGTTTCCTTCTGATAAGCAGGTTGGTGGGGTTCATAAAAACCGTTGACAAACAACAGTCCGTGTTGGTGTTGGATGTATTTGGAAAAGGAAGGTTTCTCAAATATTGTTTCAGAGGCCGCATTTAACGTGTTTGCATATTGGGCGGCGTCTTTTTCTGACGTGATCCAATTGGGAATCAGTTTCCATTGAGCAGCGTTGATCGCTGTGGGAGATTGCGCCAAGGTTACCGGTAAAAAGGGTCTTTGAAAACCAGAAACGTGAAATATTTCAGGAGCGTCATAATTGATTTCCATGGCATTGAATTTTTTTCTCAACGCTTTAGAAGACGGGATTGCGGCGTGGAAACACATAGTTAAAAAGTTATAGTTAAATTACAAAAACGTTTGTTAAAGGTTTTGTATGTTTAATATATAGTTAATATTTCATTTTTATGTTTAATTATTCGCTTG
>JAGHSS010000261.1 GCA_018065745.1 Candidatus Neoflavobacterium equi
TCCCTGAACTACACAAGCGTAACTCAACTTACACATCTTCAAATCTTCTTCAAAAATACTTCAAATTTATCAAACAACAAGCCCAAGGACCACATTAAATATTTGTTAAAATTAAATACATCCAATGACTTATGTCCATTTGAGACACTATATTTTTCCCTGAGAATAAGCCTGTCTGAACCATACTTTTTTCCAAATACGTCTCAGTATTAAAAAGGAAACTTGAGCGGCCAACTGTGATAAATCACTTCCATCCAAAGACTTTACCTCTTTTTCTGGTACATCAACAATGTAGAGCACATTCAAATACTTGGCAAAATCAACCTGAATCAAACGGTACACCACATCAACCAGCCTTTGGAAAAGCTCCTGCGGTGGCAAGGACGTTTCCACATCAATGGCAACACAGGCATAATGTAAATCTTTCTCCAACTGCTGCATCAACTGCAAATAGAGCTGCTGCTGTTCAGCGACAACTAATAATTGGTCAATATCTGTGGGACTCTTGTATACTTGCATTTTTTTAAACGGTACGCTTCATCAAATTTTTACCAAAAGCGATCAAAACTTCTTTTTTGTCTTGAGAAATACTCAAGCTTTCTAAATTTTCAAATGCCTTAAGCGTGTATTCCTCAATTAAAGCTAACGTATGTTCTGCTGCTTTTGTTGTAACAAACAACTCCTTAACCGCTTCAATCTTCTGCGTTGGATCTTGTGGGTGTACTGAAAACAAATGCAACAATTGCGCCTTGTCCTCTGCCACTGCAAGCTCCATAGCCTTGATGTACAAATAGGTCTTTTTGTTTTCAATGATGTCTCCCCCAACCTGTTTACCAAATGTTAGCGGGTCACCAAAACAATCCAAATAATCATCCTGCAACTGGAATGCCAGTCCCAAGTTGATTCCAAATTCATAAATCAATGCAGCATTTTCTTCTGTCGTCTTCGCTACTATCGCTCCCATTTGCATGGCAGCAGCAACCAAAACAGCCGTTTTATATTGGATCATTTGTATGTATTCTGGAATAGCAACATCTTCTCTGGTTTCAAAATCCACGTCCAACTGTTGTCCTTCACATACTTCCAAAGCTGTTTTGCTAAACAATTTAGCCAACTTTTGAAACGTTGCCGGTTCATATTGCTCAAAAAACTTATAGGCTATGATCAACAAAGCATCTCCAGAAAGAATTCCGGTGTTGACATCCCACTTTTCATGAACGGTCTGATTCCCTCTTCTCAAAGGAGCATCATCCATGATATCGTCGTGTATCAAAGAGAAATTGTGGAAAAGCTCTACCGCAACAGCAGCGTGAATAGCGTCCAGAGGGTCTGCATCAAAAATTTCTGCCGTCATCAACGTCAGAACCGGTCTGAGGCGTTTCCCCCCAATACTCATGATGTAATGTATTGGATCATAAAGACTTTTAGGAGATTTTGGCAGTTCCATTTCTGCTAAAAAAGCAGTAACAATTTCTTGATATTTTTCTATGGTGCGCATGCTGTATATTTT
>JAGHSS010000114.1 GCA_018065745.1 Candidatus Neoflavobacterium equi
GTGTATAAAACTCCGTTTGTTATTGTAAATTTGACAATAAAATTACGAAAAAAAAAGTAATTAAAATCTGTTGTACTACATTAAATACATCATTTACAATATTATGCCTAAAACTCATGTTTACTTTATGCCGGGTTTGGCGGCAAGCTCAAAAATCTTTGAAAACATCAAATTGCCTGCAGATCTTTTTGAAATGCATTTTTTGGAATGGCTTTTGCCTTTGAAAAAAGAAAGTATTTCAGACTATTGCGACCGCTTGATTGCAGAAATCAAACATGAAAATCCGGTTTTGGTTGGGGTTTCATTTGGTGGGATTTTGGTACAAGAGATTGCTAAAAAGATTCCGGTTCAAAAAGTCATTGTTATTTCAAGTGTTTTGAGTAGTCGTGAATTTCCAAAAAGGCTAAAATGGGCAAAGAGTTATCAGTTGTATCACCTGTTTCCTGCGACGTTGTTTTCCAATATGAACGTTTTGAAATACCTTATGAGAGGAAAGCATCTGAGAAAACGTTGGGAGTTGTATAACACCTTTATGTCTGTCAATCAAAAGGAATATTTGACGTGGGCGGTAAGGAGTGTGGTGTGTTGGAAGGAATCAGGTGGATTGGATGTTCCTGTTGTAAGGATACACGGTGACCGAGACGATGTATTTCCAATTAAAAATATAGATACAGCAGACAGCTTGATCGTTGAAAATGGTACACACGCCGTGATTGTTTATAAATACAAATGGTTTAACAGGCATTTGCCGGAATTGATATTAAATAAATAAAATATATGAAAAAGGGATTGATCTTGGGCTTAGGGTTGTCAGCAGTGAGCATGACAGCGGCTGTAAGTGATGTAGGAATGCCAAAACAGGCAAATACATTCAATTGGTTTGAAAGTATCCCCTTGCCTACAAAGATGAATTTTTGTGGAGAGGCGGTGCCTTTGCATATTTGGGATGTGAGAGAGCGTTTGGATCGTGAAATGGTGATAAACATCAACCTACACGGTACGACAGAATTGATTTTGAAACGCACTACCCGTGTTTTTTCAATCATCGAACCAATTTTAAAGCAATATGGCGTGCCAGACGACTTTAAATATTTGGCGGTTATTGAAAGTGGATTGATCAATGCAACCTCAAGTGCTGGTGCAAAAGGGGTGTGGCAATTCATGCCGTCAACAGCTCGTGAGTACGGTATGGAAGTGACTGATACGGTTGATGAGCGTTATGATATAGAGAAATCTACCATCAATGCGTGTAAGTATTTGCTAAAGGCGAAAGAAAAATTTGGCAATTGGACATTGGCTGCTGCTTCTTATAATAGAGGGGTGTCTGGTGTGAGCAGAAGTTTGGACCAACAATTTGTTGGGGATTACTATGATTTGCTGTTGACTGAAGAAACGTCTCGTTATGTATTCCGCATATTGGCTCTAAAAGAGATCATGGAAAGACCACAGTACTATGGGTACATTGTTCCAGAAAGTGAAAAATACCCAATCATCAAAACTAGAAAAGTTGAGGTGACTGAAAATATAGCAGACTTGGCAAAATTTGCTAAAGATCAAGGAAGTAATTATAAAATCATGAAACAGTACAACCAATGGATGCGCGACACCAAGTTGGTTGTGCAGCCAGGAAAGACCTATGTGGTTGAATTTCCATTGAGCGATTTTTAACGGATAGGTATAAAAGAAAAAAATCAGCTGTTATCAGCTGATTTTTAACCCTAAATTTAATGTATGAAGTAACTAACTTTACTATTTGATGAAAAGTGGCACTGTATATACTATAGATGTGTACTTGGAGTAAAGGTTGCGTCACGGGTAAAAAAAAACACACTTTTTAAATTTAAAAAGTGTGTTTTTTTTATTTAGATACGTTTCATTTGCTCTTTGATCATTTTGATTTGATCTTTTAACATCCCTTGTTTGTCAAGTTTAACTGCTTCTGACAGGTATTTTTGAGCTTCAAGTTTCTTTCTTTTAGTCATTGAGATTCCAGCCAATTGTAATTTAGCTAAAGCTAAATCTTGATCCATGCTCAATCCCAATTCGATAGCTTTCTTAAAGTATTTTTCTGCTTGGTTTAAATTTGTTTGAGAAACCATAATACCATTAAGGTAGTTGTAGTACCCTTGTTGTTTGGTTACTAAGGCTGTTTCTGGGCTTTTAATTTTATCTAAAAATCCTTTAGCGCCTTCAAAATCTTGTTTTCTCAATTTAAAGAATGCCAATAAGATGTATTCATTTTTAAAATACAATAAGATTGGAAGAGCAGATAGTAGAATAAGGAAGATTCCATTACCGATGTTTTTGTCCGTAAATTGCCAAATACCAAGTATAATCAATACGGCTGCAATAATTAATTTAATATTTCTAT
>JAGHSS010000050.1 GCA_018065745.1 Candidatus Neoflavobacterium equi
CCTTATATATAGTAATAATCGTACCAAAAAAGCCCACGCCCTTTACAGACTAATAATCAACAAATTAGAAAAGCAACTAAAAATTAACACTGTATAATTTATACACATATTGTATCCAAAAGAAACGTATACACCTAAAAAAAAGCGGTACTACAAGAGTACCGCTTTTGATATATGATGTACAAACCTTACAGTTCGTTCATTTTAAAAGATTCCATGAAGCTGGTAGTATAATTACCTGCAACATAGTTAGGGTCATCCATCAACTGTCTGTGGAATGGAATGGTTGTTTTGATTCCTTCAATATAGAATTCATCCAAAGCACGTTTCATTTTTGCGATTGCTTCCTCACGAGTTTGAGCTGTGGTAATCAATTTCGCAATCATAGAGTCATAGTTTGAAGGAATGGTATATCCTGCATACACATGCGTGTCTAGACGCACACCGTGACCACCTGGAGAGTGCAACGTTGTGATTTTACCTGGACTTGGACGGAAGTCGTTGTACGGGTCTTCAGCGTTGATTCTACATTCAATAGCGTGTAATTTAGGCAAGTAATTCTTTCCTGAAATTGGCACACCTGCAGCCACTAATATTTGTTCGCGAATCAAGTCATAGTCAATTACTTGTTCTGTAATTGGGTGTTCAACTTGAATACGTGTATTCATTTCCATGAAGTAGAAGTTACGGTCTTTATCCACCAAGAATTCAATGGTACCAGCCCCTTCATACTTGATTGACTCTGCCGCTTTAACAGCTGCTTCACCCATGCGTTGACGCAAGTCATCTGTCATGAATGGAGAAGGCGTTTCTTCAGTTAATTTTTGGTGTCTACGTTGGATAGAACAGTCTCTTTCTGACAAGTGACACGCTTTACCAAAAGAGTCCCCTACCACTTGGATTTCAATATGTCTTGGCTCCAAAATTAATTTCTCCATATACATACCGTCATTTCCAAAAGCAGCACCTGCTTCTTGACGTGCACTATTCCAGTGTTTTTCAAGCTCATCAGCTTTCATTACTTCACGCATTCCACGACCTCCACCACCTGCGGTAGCTTTGATCATTACTGGGTAACCAATTTGTTTAGCTACCTCATGCGCTTGTTCCAATGATTCCAAGATCCCTTCAGATCCAGGTACACAAGGTACACCTGCAGCAATCATTGTTGCTTTAGCTGTAGCTTTGTCTCCCATTTTGTCAATCATTTCTGGAGAAGCCCCAATAAATTTGATTCCGTGTTCTTGACAAATTCTAGAAAATTTAGAATTTTCAGACAAGAAACCATATCCTGGGTGAATCGCATCTGCATTGGTAATTTCTGCCGCTGCAATGATGTGAGACATTTTTAAGTAAGACTCGCTACTTGGACCAGGACCAATACACACTGCTTCATCAGCAAATTTAACGTGTAAGCTGTCCGCATCTACCGTAGAGTAAACAGCAACCGTTTTGATTCCCATTTCTTTACATGTACGGATAACACGTAAGGCAATCTCACCTCTGTTTGCAATTAATATTTTTTTAAACATCCAATTTTAATTTGAAAATTAAACAATTTGAAACGCTGAAAATAAGTTCAGAACTTATATTTTCAAATTATGACGGATCAACTAAGAATAAAGGTTGATCAAATTCAACTGGTGAAGAATCGTCTACTAAAACTTTTACAATTTTACCAGTGATTTCAGATTCAATTTCATTGAATAATTTCATTGCTTCAACCACACACAAAACGTCTCCTTTAGCGATTGACGCTCCTACTTCAACAAAAGAAGGTTTGTCTGGAGATGGTTTTCTGTAGAAAGTTCCAATCATTGGAGATTTTACAGTGATGTAGTTTGCATTCTCATCAGCTACAGGAGCAGCTGGAGATTCCCCTGCTGCAACTGCAGCAGGAGCCGTAGCTTGTGGCGCCATCATTTGAGGCATCACATTTTGCATTGGCATTTGTTGAATATAAGTTGTTTCAGCTCCTTCTGGAGTCGTTTTAATAGTGATTTTAAAATCATCCATTTCTAATTTAACTTCAGTAGCTCCAGATTTAGCCACAAACTTGATTAAATTTTGAATTTCTCTGATATCCATAGTTTTGTTAATTTTAATTTGCTTGTTTATGTTATTTATTATATGCCCACTTCAAATAGATCGAACCTCATGTGAATCCTCCACCAAAAGCAGCAAAAATAATATTATCTCCTTTTTTAAATAAATGCTCAAAATCACTTAGTACAAGTGGTAAGGTTGCAGAAGTTGTATTCCCGTATTTTTCAATGTTGACCAATACTTTAGAATCGTCTACTCCCATTCTATGAGCTGTAGCATCAATGATGCGTTTGTTTGCTTGGTGCGCTACTAACCATTGCACAGTGTCTTTGGTTAAGTTGTTGCGTTCCATAATTTTTTCACTTACATCTGCCATCCCAGAAACTGCATATTTAAATACTGTTTTTCCGTCTTGATGCACAAAATGTTGTTTGTTTGCTACTGTATCCTCATTGGGAGGTAAAATGGAACCTCCAGCTTCTATTTTAAGAAACTCTCTACCCACACCATCACTTCTCAAAAATTCATCTTGAACTCCTAATCCTTCTTCATTAGGTTCAAATAATACCGCTCCCGCACCATCACCAAAGATAATACACGTTGCACGGTCTGTATAATCAATTATAGAAGACATTTTATCTGCTCCAATCAACAATACTCTTTTGTATCGTCCAGCTGCAATATATGCTGATGCCGTTGACATCCCATACAAGAAACTTGAACACGCTGCTTGCAAATCATAAGCAAATGCATTAACTGCTCCAATTTGCGTTGCAACATAAACTCCAGTTGAGGCTACTGGTAAATCAGGCGTTGCGGTTGCCATGATTACTAAATCTATCGTCGCAGGATCTATATTCGCTTTCTCAATTAAATTTTGAGCTGCTTTTATAGCCATAAAAGATGTTCCTTTTCCTTCCTCATTCAGGATGCGTCTTTCCTTAATTCCCGTTCTGCTTGTAATCCATTCATCGTTGGTCTCTACAAGAGTTTCTAACACTTGATTGGACATAACAAAATCTGGTACATAAGAACCCACTGCTGTGATAGCTGCTGTAATTTTATTCATAAATCATGCATTTTACCTCTTCTAAACATAGGTTTAAAAGAGCGTTGGAAATTACAAAAAAAAATCATTACCCCCATACTAAAAATAAGGAGATAACGTTTTTAACAAAAAAAACTCTCACTATGTGAGAGTTTTCTCTTTATAATAGGAAGGATTAAGCCTCAGCTACTGTTTTATCAATAACAACTTGACCTCTGTAGTACATTTTTCCTTCATGCCAGTAAGCTCTGTGGTATAAATGCGCCTCTCCCGTTACAGGACATGTAGCGATTGTTGCAGCAGTTGCTTTGTAATGTGTTCTTCTCTTATCTCTTCTTGTTTTGGAGATTTTTCTCTTAGGATGTGCCATCTTACTATATTATTTATCCGTTAATAGTTGTTTTAATTTGTCCCAACGCGGGTCTATATTCTCATTTGTATTCACTTCTTCAACCTGATCTTCTGTTTCCTCTTCTTCAGAATCATCGTCATAATCAGTTATCAAATCGTCTAATCCACCAAACCCGAACAAGTCATCCAATTCTTCTTCCAAATCCTCGTCTGTTTGCGCGTCTGGGTGTATGCGTCTTACCGGTATTGACAATACCACCATTTCATAGATGTATTGCGCAAGGTCTACCTGGAATTCTGCAAACGGCAAAATTAGCAATTCTTCATTATCATCATTGTATTGATCACCAAATTTTACAATAAGCTTGAAATCGCTTGTGCACGGTAAATCAAAAATCTCATTAGTCACGTCACAAGGAACTGTCAAAACAGTATCTTGGTGGAAACTAACCTCCAACATGGTTTGCTTTTTCTCCAACACCACCGCAATTTTGGAAGTAATGTCGTCAAAATCATCAAATCCATAGGATTCAAAAAATTCTTTACCAATCTGGTATTCAAAATTATGCTTACCCAGCTTTAATCCGATAAACGGAATTTTAAAGTCTTTATCATGTTCCATAACCATAGTTTTGAGCGTGCAAAGATATAAATTTTTTACAAAAACAAACTAGTTGTTTGATTTTTTTGTTGGCATCTCCCCCACATTTTGGGTTTTTAACGCATTTGACTTGAGTTCTATATAGTCTTGGCGGTTTTTAAACACGTCCAAAGCCAGGTATAAAGCCTCCGTAAATGAGTTGTGATCTGCCTGTCCTTTTCCTGCAATTCCAAAAGCAGTTCCGTGATCTGGAGAAGTGCGCACCTTGTTTAAACCAGCGGTGTAATTCACTCCTTTTCCAAAAGCAAGGGTTTTAAATGGAATCAATCCTTGGTCGTGGTACACTGCCAAAACAGCGTCATAGTTTTCATAATCACCAGAACCAAAGAAACTATCTGCTGGATAAGGTCCAAAAACCATATATCCTCTGTCAAAAAGTTCTTTAATGGCCGGTTTCATAATCGTGTCATCCTCACTGCCAATTACCCCACCATCTCCACAGTGTGGATTAATTCCCAAAAGGGCGATTTTTGGTCTTTCAATACAAAAATCTTGACGCAAGGTTTGATCTACGGTTTGTACCTTTTTAAGGATAAGATCAAAATCTATCTTTCCTGGAACATCGTGCAACGGCAAGTGATCTGTCAATAAGCCCACGCGCAAGTCGTCGTGTACCATCAGCATCAAAGCGTCCCCTTCAAATTCCTGATTTAAATAATCTGTGTGTCCCGGGAATTGGAAGTCTTCTGTTTGCACATTAGACTTATTGATTGGTGCGGTTACCAATACATCCACAAATCCATCTTTTAAAGCAGCTGTAGCAGCTGTAAAAGATTTGATGGCATATTTCCCAACAACCTCGTTTAAAACGCCAAATTCAACATTTACTCCTTCTTTCCAAACATTTAAAACATTCAGCTTCCCAGGTTGAATTTGATCCAATTTATCAATTCCGTGTACTGCAATATTCACACTTAAAACTTTCTTTAAAAAAGAAACAAGCTTGGCATTAGCAAAAATTACAGGCGTGCAAAATTCAAAGACGCGTGCATCCTCAAAAGTTTTTAAAATAACTTCACTACCTATACCATTCAAATCCCCTATAGAGATTCCTACAATTATATTTTCAACTTTTTTTACCATAGCTTTTATTTTATTTATTGCTAACTTTGGGTATGCAAATTTAGTAAATTTAAATAACTTATGTTCACAGGAATTATAGAAACCGTTAGTACTTTAAAAAAAGTAGCTAAAGACCAGGATAACATACACTTAACCATAGACTCACCGCTTGCAAAAGAACTAAAAATTGACCAAAGTGTGGCGCACAATGGGATTTGTTTAACCGTTGTGGAGCTTTCAGACACGGATTACACCGTGACAGCGATTAGAGAAACGATTGAGAAAACAACCATTGGAAGTTGGGAAGCAGGCGACGCCATCAATTTGGAACGCGCGATGAAATTGGGAGATCGTTTGGACGGACACATCGTTCAAGGACATGTAGATCAGATTGCGACCTGCAGCAACATCAAAGATGCTGAGGGAAGTACCTACTACACCTTTACATACGACAAATCGCTTAACAACATCACCATTGAAAAAGGATCCATCACAGTGAATGGTGTAAGTTTGACGGTAGTCAATTCTGGAATAGATGAATTCAGCGTTGCGATCATACCATATACCAAAGAGCACACCAACTTCAACGCCTTTAAAGTAGGCACTCAAGTCAACTTAGAATTTGATGTCATTGGAAAATATGTAAGTAAACTACAACAGATAAGAGGATAATTTTGACAGAAGTTTCTGATACAAAAAAGACGATAATTACTTATCGTCTTTTTTTATTCAATGTATATATAGAACCCACAGATAAAGCCGTGAGCAATAGAATCAAATTTCCAATTTCCGGCAAAGGTATTCCCGGAGGTGGTGGTGCCAAAGACGCCGCCATAGCATTCCCTTGCGATGCCGTCAAATTATCGGGTGGTGGTGGTTGCATGGCACTCTGACCATAAGTCACACTGCACAACAACACACTAAAAACTAATGTTTTAAGTAATTTTGAGATCATAAGAATAATATTGGGCTTTGCTAATATACAAAAAAACCAATACACATCAAAAAAATATAAAAAAAATCGAGGTTTTAATAAAAATTAGCCTTTAATCTCTTTTTTATTCACAAAATAACATCCCACAGCTAATCCCATGATTACAAGAACGTAAAGGGAAGAATCAATTGGCAAACCTGGATACGGAGCTGGACCCACTTTAGCTGCAGAAGAAGCATCCGGCGGAGGTGGCACATTGCTTTCTGTTTGAACTTGCGCAAACATTGTAGTTACATTGAATAAGAAACCAATGCATAATAGGGCTAATATAATTTTATTTTTTATAGTCATATTATAGGGTTATAATTAATACGCCACGAATAAACGAAGCATATGTTTATACAAAAGT